>NZ_LJOQ01000079.1:26394-58322 GCF_001672255.1 Anabaena sp. AL09 | reverse complement strand
GGCGAAGCATTTGGAAGATAAATTATCGGTCATTGCCAAAAATAGTTCTCCAAATGCTTCGCCCGTACAGTTGTCAGTTGTTAGTTGTCAATTATTCATTTTTGAATATTTTGAACAGATTTTTGGGGATTACAGCACTTATGCTCATAGAATTGACCGATTGATGAGACTTTTACTTTTTTTTGGCAAATTTTATGACACCTCAAGAGTTTTTAGAAAAGTTGGCAACAGCCGCGACAGACCCCGAAAAACTGATAGTTTTTGCAGAATACTTGGATACAACTGCCTTGGATCATGCCACAGCCCCAAGATGGAGAAGTCTTTCTTATAGTAACGAAATTGAAATGGCACTTAAAAATGTAGCTTTTCATTTAGAAGCGCTCGCTGAAGCCGAGTAATACGTAAGGGGGGCAGGAGGCAGGGGGAGTAGGTATTACCTATTACCTATTGCCTCTTACTTTATTCACCAATATATATTCCTAAAGACCTAGCGGTTTGGACTAAACCACCTTGAGGATTAACAAGAGAGGGATTATTATCTATCACATCTTGAATGGGGAAAGTGACAACTTTGCCATTTTGCCAAGCTAACATTTGATCATATTGATTTTGGGCAATTAAATCAACTGCAACTTTACCAAACATAGTAGCTGTGAGACGGTCTAAAGCTGAGGGGATACCACCACGCTGAATATGTCCTAATACAGAAACTCTGGTATCAATCAGGTGATTACTACAATTAGCAATTTTTTCGGCAATATATTGACCTTGACCACATTTAGCAGTAGTACAAATAGAAGGATTATCGGCATCTTCTGCACAAACAGATATCCCTTCAGCAACCACAATAATAGCAAATTTTTTTTGCCAACAATCGCGTAATTCGGTCAGATGATGACATATTCCTTGAATAGTATAGGGGACTTCAGGAATTAAAATCACATCAGCACCGCCGGCAATTCCTGAGTGTAAAGCTAAATGTCCGGCGCTGCGTCCCATAACTTCGATAATCATCACTCGGTCATGACTAGCAGCAGTAAAGATCAGACGATTAATAGCATCAACAATTGTATTAATTGCCGTATCAAACCCAATTGAACGTTCTGTAAAAGCGACATCATGATCAATAGTTTTGGGAATAGCAATTAAATTCCAATTACCTAAAACGGCTAATTGATGAATAATATTTAAACTACCATCTCCACCCACAATAATTAAAGCATTTAGAGCGATCGCTTTATAACCGGCTAATATTTCATCAGCATGGGCTAAAGTATCTCCTTTATTAATACTACCTAAAATTGTTCCCCCCATATTTAGTAAAGGGTCAATCCCGCGTAAATCCCAACCATGTATACTTAACGGCACAGTTTTCCGTTCTAGCAACCCTTGGGTAGCGTAAGGAATCCCCACTACTTCCCAATCAAAAGTCCGTGTGGCATGACTCACAACAGCGCGAATCACACAATTTAGACCCGGACAATCACCACCACTGGTAAGAATACCGATACGTTTTTTCATTGTTTGTCAGTTGTTAGTTGTTAGTAGGGGCGAAGCATTTGGAAGAGTTGTCAGTAGGGGCGAAGCATTTGGAAGATAAATTATCGGTCATTGCCAAAAATAGTTCTCCAAATGCTTCGCCCGTACAGTTGTCAGTTCTTAGTTGTTAGTTGTTACCTATTACCTAACTTTTTGTATAAACTCTACCCGAATCTGGATTATAGGTTTGCAAAGCCTTCATATATTGAGCGCGTTCAAAGGTGCTAGGATTAGGACAATTTAACTGGCTCATACTACCTTGAATTTGCTTGACAGATTCATATTCATGTATTTTCATCCACTCCCGTAGGTCTTTTTCTAAACAGTGAATATGGTTAATACCTTCTCGTAATAATACAGAACACAACATAGTTATATTTGCTCCCACCATCAACATTTTGATCACATCATGGGCATTGTGAATACCGCTAGTTGCAGCTAAACTCCCCTGAATATGACCATAGAGAATGGCTATCCAGCGCAGAGGTAAACGCATGGCTTGGGGGGTACTTAAAAGGACATGAGGTTCGACTTCTAAATTTTCTAAATTAATATCTGGTTGATAAAAGCGATTAAATAATACTAAACCATCAGCCCCAGCACGATCTAAACGTTTAGCAATATTTGCAGTATTAGTAAAGTACGGACTGAGTTTTACGGCTACAGGAATAGTGACAGCGGCTTTAACAAATGTGAGAATATCAAGATAATTCTGCTCGATATCTTGACTACTTAAATCTGGATTTGTGGGAACATAGTAAATATTTAATTCTAGTGCTGATGCTCCTGCTTCTTGCATGAGTTTACCATATTTAGTCCAACCACCGACGGAACAACCATTCAAACTGGCAATAATGGGAATATCAACTTTTTCCTTAGCCTTGCGAATATGGTCTAAATATTCTTCTGGTCCGACTCGGAATTTAGCAATATTTGGGAAATAGGTTAAAGCTTCTGCAAAACTTTCTGTACCATAGCTTAAATGATGATAAAGTGCGGATTCTTCTAAAGTTAATTGTTCTTCAAATAGCGAGTGCATAACAACAGCACTTGCACCGGCATCTTCCATTAATTTAATATTATCAATGTCTTCCGAAAGTGGAGAAGCGGAGGGAACTAAGGGAGATTTTAATTCTAAACCTAAATATGTGGTAGTTAAGTTCATAAATTTGGTGATGGGCGAAGCATTTGGAGAACTATTTTTGGCAATGACCGATAATTTATCTTCCAAATGCTTCGCCCCTACTAACAACTGACAACTAACAACTGACTCAAAGCTATTTTAATTTTCTATCAGCTAAATATTGATACATTTGCCAACGGGTATTAACATCTGCTTGGGATTCTTTGAGGAGTTCTTTCGCCGTTTCTGGGTTAATTTTCGTCAACATTTTAAAACGGTTTTCCATGTACATGGAATTTTCTATTGGTATGTGAGGGGTACGGGAATCAAGTTGTAAAGGGTTTTCTCCCTGTTGTAATCTGTCGGGGTGATAGCGATATAATAACCAGCGTCCAGAGTCTACAGCAGCCTTTTGGTTTTGCATGGCTGTACTCATGTTGATACCGTGAGCAATACAATGACTGTAGGCAATAATTAATGATGGACCGTCGTAAGCTTCGGCTTCTAAGAAAGTTTTCAGGGTTTGTTCATCTTTTGCGCCCATTGCTACACTAGCAACATAAACATTACCGTAGGTCATGGCAATTAAACCCAAATCTTTCTTAGTTGTAGGTTTACCACCTGCGGCGAATTTTGCCACTGCACCTTTAGGGGTAGATTTGGACATTTGACCGCCAGTATTAGAATAAACTTCTGTGTCTAATACGAGAATATTAACGTTGCGTCCACTAGCAATTACATGATCTAATCCACCATAACCAATATCATACGCCCAACCGTCACCACCAATGATCCAAACACTTTTTTTCACTAAATAATCAACGAGGGATTGAAGATTTTTGAACGCGGATAAACGCTGATTGACGCTGATAGAATCCTCTTTTATCTGCGTTAATCTGTGTTCATCTGCGGTGATAATTTCTTTTAATTTTCCTTTGAGAATAGCAATTCGTTCACGTTGAGAGTAAATATCCGATTCGTCTTTTTGTTCTGCGGTGAGAATATCTGTAACGAGAGTTTCACCTATTTGGGGTGCAAGTTGTTGGAGTAAATAAGCTGCAAATTCCGCTTGTTTATCTATGGAAACGCGGAAACCTAAGCCAAATTCGGCGTTATCTTCAAATAGACTGTTAGACCATGCTGGCCCCCTACCTGCGGCGTTTTTTGCCCAAGGTGTGGTGGGTAAGTTACCACCATAGATAGATGAACAACCGGTGGCGTTGGCGACGATCATGCGATCGCCAAATAATTGTGTTACTAATTTAATATAAGGTGTTTCTCCACATCCAGCACAAGCACCAGAAAACTCAAACAACGGTTCTTGCATTTGTTGTTGATTAATATGATTTAACTGCAAATTCCGTCTATCTGGGTTAGGGAGATTTAAGAAGAAATCCCAATTTTCTCGTTCTTGTTCTCGCAATGGTTTTTGTGCTGCCATATTAATGGCTTTTTTGCGCGGTTCGGCTTTATTTTTTGCGGGACAAACATCAACACAAATACCGCAACCTGTACAATCTTCTGCTGCTACTTGAATGGTAAACTTTAAATCATGCCAATCATGTTCTTTGGCATTTGCACTTTTAAAAGTTGTTGGGGCATTTTCTAATTCTTCTGGTGCATATACTTTAGCGCGAATGACACTATGAGGACACACCATCACACATTTACCACATTGAATACAAACGTCAGCATCCCAAACCGGAATTTCTTCAGCAATATTGCGTTTTTCCCATTTAGATGTTCCTGTGGGATATGTACCATCTACAGGTAATGCACTCACAGGTAAATCATCACCTTCACGGACTATCATTTTCACTAATACATTGCGGACAAATGCAGGTGCAGTATCGGGGATTGAGGACATTCTTATATTTTCCTGTTCCCTGTTCCCCGTTCCCAGTTCCCTAATTTCATAGAGATTTTCCAAGGTTTTATCAACTGCTTGGATATTCATTTGCACGATTTCTTCGCCTTTTTTACCGTAGGCTTTACGAATAGATTTTTTAATTTGATCTATAGCTTTTTCTCTTGGTAAAACACCGGAAATGGCAAAGAAACAAACCTGCATGATTGTGTTAATATGTCCACCCATTCCGGCTTCACGGGCGACTTTGTAGGCATTAATGACATAGAATTTGATATTTTTGTTAATTATCTCTGTTTGCATTGCAGCAGGTAATTTATTCCAAATTTCATCTTTGTGATAATGTGAATTTAGTAAAAAAGTGCCACCAGGAATAATATCTTTCAATATGGGAAATTTTTCTACAAAGTCCCATTGATGACAAGCGACAAAATTAGCTTTAGTGATTAAATATGTAGAATGAATTGGTTGCGAACCAAAACGCAAATGAGAGACTGTGACTGAACCAGATTTTTTAGAATCATAAACAAAATAACCTTGGGCAAAATTATCTGTTTCTTCTCCAATGATTTTGATGGAATTTTTATTTGCCCCTACTGTACCATCTGCACCCAAACCGTAGAAAATTGCCCTAACTATATTGTCGGCTTCTATATTAAATTCGGGATTATATGTTAAACTGGTATGAGTAACATCATCATTAATCCCCACAGTAAAATGATTTTTTGGTTTCTCCACATCTAAATTATCAAATACCGCTTTTACCATTGCTGGTGTAAATTCTTTAGATGATAAACCATATCTACCTCCCACAACTTTAATTTTGTGAAGTTGGTTTTCTGCCAAAGCTGTAACTACATCTATATATAAAGGTTCACCAATTGCCCCTGGTTCTTTCGTTCTATCTAAAACGGCAATTTTGCAGGTAGTTTGGGGGAGAGAATTAATAAATCTTTGGGTATCAAAGGGACGATATAATCTAACTTTGATAATTCCCACTTTTTCACCTTGTTGATTGAGATAATCTACGGTTTCATGAACTGTTTCGCAACCAGAACCCATGAGAATAATTATTTTTTCTGCTTCTAAATGTCCATGATAATCAAATAGTTGATATTGTCTCCCCGTCATTGCAGCAAATTCATCCATTACTTGTTGAGTAATATCTGGACAAGCGAGATAAAAAGAGTTTACTGTTTCTCTAGCTTGAAAATAAACATCAGGGTTTTGCGCCGTTCCTCGTAATACCGGGTTATCAGGTGTTAAAGCCCGTAAACGATGGGCAATTACTAAGTCTAAAGGAATAAATTTTTGTAAGTCTTGAGTTGTTAAGATTTCTACTTTATTGACTTCGTGGGAAGTGCGAAAACCATCAAAAAAGTGTAAGTAAGGTATGCGAGATGATAAAGTTGCTTTTGTGGAAATTAGGGCAAAATCATGGGCTTCTTGCACAGAAGCAGCGCATAACATGGCAAAACCTGTAGTTCTTGAGGCCATGACATCACTATGATCTCCGAAAATGGAAAGGGCTTGGGCTGCAAGCGATCGCGCCGCAATATGAAATACTGTAGGTGTAAGTTCACCGGCAATTTTGTACATATTTGGTAGCATCAACATTAACCCCTGAGATGCTGTAAATGTGGTTGTCAGTGAACCCGTTTGTAAAGCCCCATGTACAGCACCCGCAACCCCCCCTTCACTCTGCAACTGTACCACCGCAGGAACTGTTCCCCAGATGTTCGGTTTTCCCTCACTCATCCAAGTATCAGACCATTCCGCCATCGGTGAAGATGGGGTAATTGGGTAAATGGCAATAACTTCGTTTAGTTGGTAAACGACTTTAGCCACAGCTTCATTACCGTCTATAGTTGCAAAGGTTCTCATCTTCATCTTCCTTTATCTTGAAGAACTACTAAATTTCGGGTAATTGGTGTTTTCCTAGCCCCAAATTCCCTAATTTTTACATTCAACTGAAAAATCAGCAGAAATTTCCATCTACTAAAATCATAATTATAGGATAGTTCATAGAAAATCCCCCCGTACTAAATTTAGCATGGGGGCTAGATGAGAACAAAATCCCGAATTATTGGTTTTAAGGAATAATTTTCTGCTAAGTTCCTCTAACTTTTGGCGTAGTAATTGAGATAAATCTCTGTAGTTAAGACTATTCACAAAAGACTTAAATATCTGTTTTTGGTTTACTAGCTGTTCCAGGATTTTGACGGTTTTCTTTAATTAATCGGCTGTAAGTCCGCTGGGGAATATAGTGAATTGGATTGTAATCAATACAACGTAAAATCAGCACACAAGCCCAAGAATACCGTCCATCAGCAATAGCTTCAATGATACGATTGAACTGTTCGGGAGCGATGGCACTATGAAAATCGTTCTGAGAAGAAGAAGCTTGATAGTTCATGACTAACCCTGATCTAATCTTGTAGGATTGAAAGTTAATAAGTTGTCAGAATTCAGAACAGAAAATCTTTTTAGTCAAGCCTTTTAACTCCTGATTACTGATCTCCTAAATTCTGAATTATAGAAAAAAATCAATGGGATATTTGAGGTGACAGGATTATCTGCCCGTGATATGTAAAGGATTTAATTCTCTTGGTAAATAAATTCGATATCTAAGTTCGAGTATAGCGATAACTTACCGATTAAATATCAACATTATTTGTGGTTATCAGAGAACTTTATGAATTTTCTGTGAGGTTTAGTGAGCAGTGGTATCCATTTAATTAGGGGTGTATCATTGGCAATTGGTGATCTAAATAGATTAAGTTCTGAAATGATTGTAAAGACTGGAAAATTACCAACCACATTACCCTTGTGTTAGTAAAAAATATAGGCAAATTCCTAGCATTTCCTGTCTACCTTGATTGTTTGGTAAAAAATAGGAAATACAGATATTTGGATTATGACACTATTTAAATAGTCATACAACATTGAAATCTTTCCTGGCTTCAGTTTTGTAAATACTCCTTGTCACACTATTATATGCAGAATACTATGTTTTCCCTATCTGGTACGCCGAATTGGCAATTTGTTTCTCTAAATAGTACAGAAAATGTCAGTTCTAACTTGCGGATTAAATGACTGTTTAAACACTGTCACAAGGGAGATTTACAAAACTGTAAATGGCATAAAGATATAAATTTATTTTTGGCTATTTTTAATTTTCTGGCTAAATTAGTTACACTTCATCACGAAATACTCAACGTCTTAAAGTTGTTGAGGATATAAGTATTCAGGTTTTGACGAATTGAGTAATATTCATTGTAATATTTATTGTAATATTTAATTTTTACTGCAATAGACTCTTATAAAAGTGGCACAAGTAAAGTTTACAAAATGGTAATTAATAGCAACAAAGCCAAATTGGTAGTTATTGAGTTGAAATTAGTGATTGCTAAAATTTTATCTATTCCCTGTCATCTAACTAATAGATACTTCTCTATCTATAAGAGGAGGTAAGGGTTCATCCTTTAGCTAGAAGTAAATAATTGAGTAACTTATTTACTATTAACCTGAAATAGTATCTCAATAATCCTAACTTTAGCTAGAGTTTGGTAATGTACAATGTATAAATTAGTGCAAACTATCGTTAACAGTGATGAAAAAAATGTTTTAGGTGACTTTATCTTAGAATTAGGCAAGGATCATAAACGTTACTTTTTAAGAAATGAGATTTTACAAGCTTTTGCAGATTATTGTCACCAATTCCCAAAACCCGCTTATTTTTATCACTCTTCCTCTTTAGGGACATTCATTCAATACACCCATGAAATAATTTTAGATGGTGAAAATACTTGGTTTGTAGTTAGACCAAAGATTGCGAGTCAAGAAGTATGGTTATTAAGCGCAGACTTGACTAAGTTTGAGTTAATGACACCGAAAGCATTATTAGATGTGAGCGATCGCTTAGTAAAGCGTTATCAACCGCACATTTTAGAAATTGATCTCCATCCCTTTTATTCAGCAGCACCAAGAATTGATGATTCCAGAAATATTGGCCAAGGTTTAACCGTTCTTAATCATTATTTTTGTAATCAAGCATTGACAGATCCTGAATATTGGATTGACGCATTATTTGAATCATTAAAAAGATTAGAATATAACGGCATCAAATTATTAATTAGTAATCATATTCATTCAGGTTTGCAACTAACAAAGCAAATCAAACTAGCGTTAGAATTTGTGAGTCATTTATCCCCCCAGACACCATATATAAAATTTAAATTTCATCTTCAAGAACTCGGTTTAGAACCAGGTTGGGGTAATAATGCAGCCAGAGTCAGAGAAACCTTAGAACTGCTGGAAAGACTCATGGATAATCCCGAACCTGCAATTTTAGAAACCTTTGTTTCTCGCATTTGTGCAGTTTTCCGCGTCGTCCTTATTTCTATCCATGGTTGGGTTGCACAAGAAGATGTTTTAGGCAGAGATGAAACATTAGGACAAGTTATTTATGTTTTAGAACAAGCCCGCAGTTTAGAAAATAAAATGCGGGCAGAAATTAAACTTGCAGGTTTAGATACATTAGGAATTAAACCCCATATCATTATATTAACTCGACTGATTCCCAATTGTGAAGGCACATTTTGTAACTTACCATTAGAAAAAGTTGATGGTACAGAAAATGCTTGGATTTTGCGCGTTCCTTTTGCAGAATCTCAACCGGAAATTACCAACAACTGGATTTCTAAATTTGAAATTTGGCCTTATTTAGAAAAATTTGCTCTTGATGCCGAAGCAGAACTTTTAAAACAATTCCAAGGAAAGCCCAATCTAATTATTGGTAACTACAGTGACGGGAACTTAGTTGCTTTTATTCTCTCCCGAAAAATGAAAGTTACCCAATGTAATATTGCCCATTCCCTCGAAAAACCTAAATATCTATTTAGTAACTTATATTGGCAAGATTTAGAAGCACAATATCACTTTTCTGCCCAATTTACCGCTGATTTAATCAGTATGAATGCCGCAGATTTTATTATCACATCATCCTATCAAGAAATTGTAGGTACACCAGATACAATGGGACAATATGAATCTTATAAATGTTTCACCATGCCCAACTTATATCATGTAATTGATGGCATTGATTTATTTAGCCCTAAATTCAATGTGGTATTACCAGGAGTCAGTGAAAATATATTTTTTCCCTACAACCAAACAACAAATAGAGAATCCCACCGTCGTCAACATATCCAAGACCTAATTTTCCATCAAGAACACCCAGAAATTCTCGGTAAATTAGATCATCCTCATAAAAAACCGATCTTTTCCGTTAGTCCCATTACCTCAATTAAAAACCTCACAGGTTTAGTTGAATGTTTCGGTAAAAGTGAAGAATTACAAAAACATAGTAACCTAATTTTATTAACCAGTAAACTTCATCCAGACTTAGGAACAAACTCCGAAGAAATTCAAGAAATAGCAAAAATTCATGCGATTATTGATCAATATCATCTTCACCATAAAATCCGCTGGTTGGGAATGCGTCTTCCTCTCCGCGATATTGCTGAAACCTATCGTGTAATTGCCGATTTTCAAGGGATTTATATTCACTTTGCCCTTTATGAATCCTTTAGCAGAAGTATTTTAGAAGCAATGATTTCTGGATTACCAACTTTTACAACTCAATTTGGTGGTTCATTAGAAATTATTGAAAACCATGATCAAGGATTTAACCTCAACCCCACAGACTTAGCAGGAACAGCCAAAACAATTATCAACTTCTTAGAAAAATGTGAAAATTATGCAGAACATTGGCTAGAAAATTCTCAATGGATGATTGAACGCATTCGCCATAAATATAACTGGAATTCCCACACAAATCAACTCCTGTTATTAACGAAAATGTTTAGCTTTTGGAACTTCATCTATCCCGAAGATAACGAAGCCAGAGATCGTTACATGGAAAGTTTATTTCATCTCCTTTATAAACCTATCGCTGACCATATTTGATCAGAACATCTAAGCAAAATCAGAAATCATAATTAAAACCTGCTTCATCTTAAACTTTGCGTCTTTGCTCCTTTGTATCTTTGCGCGAAACATAAATTTAAATTCTTTATACCTAATCTATTATCATGGATAAAAAAGACCATTTTCGTAATCTTAGCTATACAGACTGGATATTAAATGAAACCAAGTTTAATCCTGAATATTTGCATAGCCGAGAAACTATTTTCACCATTGGTAATGGGTATTTAGGGACAAGAGGAACATTTGAAGAAGGCTATCCCCGCGCATTATCAGCAACATTTATTAACGGTGTTTATGATGATGTTCCTGTAGTTTATACCGAACTCGTAAACTGTCCAGATTGGCTACCATTGACAGTTATTATTGAGGGAGAACGCTTTCGCCTTGATCAAGGTACAATATTAAAATATAACCGGAAACTAGACTTACATCATGGCATTCTCAGCCGGTGTTTACGTTGGTGTAGTCCCAATGGTAAAGCAATAGATATCCATTTTGAACGCTTTGCCAGTTTAGCAGATCAGCATATAGTCGGGCAACGTTGCCAACTAACACCAGTAAATTTTGATGGTTTAATTGAAATTCAAGCCAGTATTAACAGCTACTCGGAAAATCAAGGATTCAACCATTGGGAAGGATTAGATCAAGGTAAAATCACACAAGGATTCTGGTTACATAGTCGCACTCGCAACAGCCGCATAGATGTCGGTATAGCGGCAAAAATAACTATTTCGGGAACTGACATAGACTTACAAATTAATACCACACCTGGTTATCCCAGCTTAAATGCAACCGTTGCCGGTCAAATCCAACAGACAATCACCATAGTAAAGATTGTCAGTATTTTTACATCTAACGAAATTGCAGAACCAGTTGTAGCCGCTAAAGAAAAGCTCGTAAATATACCAAATTATATAACCTTAATTGATGCCCATGCCCAAGCCTGGGAGCAAGTTTGGCAACAAAGTGATATTATCATTGAAGGAGATATCACAGCAGCTTTTGCAGTGCGTTACAATCTGTTTCAGTTACTAATTGCTGCACTTAGAAATAATAATCACATAAGTATCCCTGCGAAAACCCTATCTGGCTTTGGTTATCACGGACATATCTTTTGGGATACGGAAATTTTTATTCTGCCATTTTTTACCTTTACCCAACCAAATTTAGCCCGGAATTTGCTCAGTTACCGTTATCACACCTTACCAGGGGCGCGACGCAAAGCCGCACATTATGGCTATCAGGGGGCGATGTTTGCCTGGGAAAGTGCGGTGACAGGGGATGAAGCGACACCACGCTGGTCACTACGGAGTGATTTTTATGCCGAAGATATTCGTATATGGTGTCGTGATCGAGAAATTCATATTAGTGCGGATATTACTTACGCCATTTGGTATTATTGGCAAGTTACAGAAGATGATGAATGGATGCGAGATTATGGTGCAGAAATTATTTTAGATACCGCAATTTTTTGGAGTAGTCGAGTTGAATTTAATCCCCAATTAGAATGTTATGAAATTCGCGGAGTTATTGGTGCAGATGAATATCATGAATTAGTTCATAACAACTGCTTTACAAATCGGATGGTACAATGGCATTTAGAAAAAGCCTTAATCATCTATAACTGGCTGCATTCCACCTTTCCAGAAGTAGCCATAAAACTTGAACATAAATTACAAATTACCTCCCAAGTCCTCAATCATTGGACAGAAATTATCGCTAAAATGCTCATTATCCACAACCCAGAAACCGGACTAATTGAGCAATGTGAGGGGTTTTTCCAACTAGATGATATTAACTTAGCCAAATACGAACCGCGAGAAAAATCAATCCAAATTATTTTGGGCATGGAAGAAACCAACAAAGGACAAGTCATTAAACAACCAGATGTATTAATGCTTCTATATTTGATGCGGGAATCTGCCGATTTTCCCTATAATCAGCAAACATTACAGGTAAATTGGGACTATTACGCCCCCCGCACAGATATTAGTTATGGTTCTTCCTTGGGTCCGGCTATTCACGCTATTTTAGCCGCAGATTTGGGCAAATCACAGGAGGCTTACGAATACTTTATGCAGGCGGCAATGGTAGATTTAGAAGATAAACGCGGAAATACCCAAGATGGGATCCATGGTGCTAGTGCTGGAGGCATTTGGCAAGCTGTAATATTCGGTTTTGGCGGTATCCAATTTCGGGAAAATGTCCCCGTAGCCCATCCTCACTTACCCCCAACTTGGACAAGACTGAAATTTAAGTTACAGTGGCATGGTAAATGGCACGAATTCGATTTGCGTCAGGAATTACCAAAAACGAGAAAGCCTAACATTCAGGGCGTGATTTTTGACTTAGATGGCGTATTGACTAATACCGCAGAATATCATTATCAAGCTTGGCAAAAGTTAGCAAATGAAGAAGGTTTACCTTTTAATCGAGAAATGAATGAAGCCTTGCGGGGTGTATCTCGTCGCGCTTCTCTGATATTGATTATTGGCAATAGAGAATATTCAGAAGTGCAAATTCAGGAAATGATGTCTCGAAAAAATGATTATTATGTGGAACTAATTCACAATATTACACCCACAGATTTATTACCAGGGGCAGTGGCCTTATTGGATGAATTGCGTCAAGCTGGAATCAAAATCGCCATTGGTTCTGCTAGTAAAAATGCCCGGCTAGTGATTGAAAAATTGGGGATTGGTGGTAAATTAGATGCGATCGCTGATGGTGATACTGTCCAAGCCGCCAAACCAGCACCAGACTTATTTCTTAATGCTGCCAACCAGTTAGGAATTCGCCCAAATGAATGTGTAGTATTTGAAGATGCCGCAGTAGGTATTATCGCTGCCAAAGCAGCAAATATGTGGGCTGTAGGCTTGGGACCCCAGGAGAGGGTGGGGGCTGCTGATGTCGTTTTGCCTAGTTTGGCAGGAGTAAAATTGGAGGAACTGATTAAGAATTTATCAGGCTTCGCCCCGCTTCGCTAACACGCAGAGGCGCAAAGTCTCAGAGAGTGAGCGTTTGATAGATGTTAATTTCCTAAAAGTGCGCGAACTTCGTTATCTGTAGTTTGACTGAAATCGTCGTACCATAAACCAATTGCAGACATTACTTCTGGACATTGCAAACAAACTACATCATCCACTTCTAAACGCAATTCTTCACAAGTATTTAGGGGTGCAACTGGAACAGCCACAATAATTTTCGTCGGCTGTTGTTGGTGGATAATAGTGAGGGCAACCCGCATGGTTGCACCAGTAGCAATCCCATCATCTATGACAATAACCGTTTTATTTTTCAGATTAATTGCTGGTTTATCACCGCGATAAACTTGATTCCGGCGCTTTAATTCTCGCAATTCCTGGTTAACAACTTGGGTAATTTTTTCTTGATCTATTCCCAATGAATCAATTATATCTCGGTTGAAAACAATAATATTTTCCGAAGCAATTGCCCCCATAGCCAGTTCTTTGTGTCCAGGTACACCGATTTTTCTGACTACGCACACATCCATGGCCGCATTCAAAATTTTAGCGACTTCAAAGGCTACAGGGACACCACCACGAGGCAAAGCTAGTACCAAGACATCCTCAAGGTTACTATATGCTTGTAAATGTTGAGCTAACATTTGACCAGCTTGAATGCGGTTAGAGAATTTTTTGCTCATGGGACTTTCACTATTTTCTTGAAAGCAATTTCAACTTGTGCATACTCATTAACCAACTGTGACACCAATTCTACAACCCCTTCTAAATTGCCACTCCTCCCTTTTGATTCTAACTCTAAACAAAGCTGATGGAGATTCATCGCTCCCAAAGAGGCACTGCTAGACTTTAAGCTGTGGGCTGTTTTGTCGAGGGTATCAGCGTCTTCATTGGTGACAGCTATTTGAATCGCAGCGACAATTTTCGGAGATTCAACCAGATAACAGTTGATTATTTTCACCAAAACTTCCTGATCACCTTCTAGCATATCCAGTAAGGATTCTAAAACCTGAGTATCTATTGAAGACATATAAAAGAAACTGGTAAACTTTAATTTATATTGTGGCAATTGCCATTAAACATGAGTTTTTTCTGTTCCCTCTGAATGATAAATAACGTAGCGATTGCGTCCTGTTTCTTTTGCCCGATAAAGAGCTTCATCTGCCTTAGCAATGAGAAATTTTGCAGAAACGCTGGCTTGAGGAATAATAGTCGCAATCCCCAGACTCAGGGTCAGGTATGAACTAATTGGAGAACTTTTATGAATCAAACCCTTACTGCGGATAGATGAGAGAATTATTTCTGCAATACAAATTGCCCCAGCTATATCTGTATGCGGTAAAACTAAAGCAAATTCTTCACCACCATAACGAGCGACTAAATCTCCGGGACGTTGGGCTACTTGATACAGAATTTGAGCAACTTCTTTTAAACATTCATCTCCAGATTGATGTCCATAAGTATCATTATAATTCTTGAAAAAGTCTATATCACAAAGAATCAAACATAAAGGCGCTCTTTCTCTTTCTAAGCGTTGCCATTCTCGCTCTAAAACTTCATCAAAGGAGCGACGATTAGGAATTTGAGTCAAACCGTCTATACTTGCTAGTTCTTGTAATTTCTGGTTAGCTGCTTCTAATTGTTGATATAGTTCTGCTTGCTGAATAGCCATGACTAATGGATTTGTTAGTTGTGTTAGCAAATCAATATCCGATTTAGCCCATCTGCGTGGTTGAGAACATTCATAAACTACCAATAATCCCCAAATACTGTTTTCCTGTTGAATGGGGACAACTAAACTGGCTTTCGCTTGTAATTGACTCAGTAAATCAATATGACATTGGGAAAGCCCAGCATTATCAATATCTTCGATCACATAAATATTACTTTGCCGATAGTCGTAACTACATTGATCAGAAAAGTAAGTATCTTGAAATACTCTTCCTAACATAGAATCCCATTCAGCGGCTACAGATTCAACTATGACATATCCACTCCCATCTGGATGAAACTGATAGATAATGACACGATCAGTTTTTAATAATTTACGGACTTCGATAGCAGTTGTACTCAGAATTAGTTCTAAGTTTAAAGATGTGCGGATTTTTTGGGTAATTTTAGCGACTAGCTGCTCTTGTTTAATCTTATACTGTAATTCTTTCATAGTCCAGTGCATTTGTAGCAAGCGGCGAACTCTTTGTCTTAAAACTGCCCAGTGAATCGGTTTAGTAATATAGTCAGCAGCACCAACAGAAAATGCTTTATCTACGGAATCTTGGTCATTTAGTCCTGTAATCATTAATATAGGAATGTTAGGATCAAATGTGTGTAGCTGATCGCAGCAAGTAAAACCATCCATTACTGGCATTATGGCATCTAGAAGCACGATATCTGGCTGTGAAGTCATGACAATATTTAGGGCAATTCTGCCATTACCTGCTACCATCACTTGATATCCCTCTTTTTCCATTGCATAACGTAATTGCATTTGTATAACTAAGTCATCATCTACAATTAATACTAATGTGTTGTTTATGTGAATAGAGGAAGTCACTATCTATAATTTCCTTGCTGAACTTGAACTGAAACTATACACACATTATGACTTGAGTTGAGTAGCCCCAGAATCAAAACAGACATAATACTCAATCCAATTGGCAATGATCTTAGCCGAAACATGGTCAAAATCAGTAATGGGACAGAATTAATTACACAACCGATTTTTCTGTTCCCTCTTCCCTTTTTTTTGTAAATATAATCAATCTTACCAAAATGGAAACCATCACATTAGGAAAAAATGGTCTAGCTGTTCCCCCTCTTTGTATCGGTACATGGGCTTGGGGTGATAAAGTATTTTGGAATTATGGCAACGGCTATGGTGAAGAACAGTTACACGCGGCTTTTAATGCAGCTTTAGATGCTGGTATCACCTTCTTTGATACAGCAGAAGTTTACAGTTTAGGACTTTCGGAACAGTTTTTAGGAAAGTTCATGAAACAAACCTCCCAAAAGGTACAAATTGCCACGAAGTTTGGCCCTTTACCTTGGCGTTGGGATGGTAAATCTGTATCTGACGCTTTAACGGCTAGTCTCCAACGTCTCCAAGTTGAGAAAACTGAATTATACCAAGTTCATTGGCCTTTTGCTTTCTTTTTGACTCAAGAAACTCTCATGAATACCCTCGCAGATGAAGTGAAACGGGGGAGAATCGGCGCAGTAGGTGTGAGTAACTATTCAGCAGCCCAAATGCGAGAAGCACACCAGATATTAGCCGATAGGGGCATACCTTTGGCTGTAAATCAAGTGCGTTATTCTCTACTAACGCGCCAAATAGAAGGTAAAGGTATTTCCCAAACAGCCCGTGATTTAGGTGTAACTATTTTAGCTTATAGTCCCCTAGCTCAAGGATTGCTCACAGGTAAATATACACCCTCTTATAAGCCTCAAGGTGCAAGAAGCATAGATCCGCGATTTAGTCAAGATGGTTTAAATAAAATCGCCCCTGTTTTATCTCTATTACGAGAAATTGGTGAAAAATACGATCGCACTCCTGCCCAAGTATCCTTAAATTGGTTAATAGCCCAAGGTAATGTCATTCCCATTGCTGGAGTCAAAACCGCTGAACAAGTTAAACAAAATGCAGGGGCTTTAGGTTGGAAAATGACTCAAGATGAAATTGCTGAATTAGAGAAAATCACTCGTCCTTGGTTACATTAAAGCAAACTCATATCTTGGACATTCAAAGCGTATAGTTTAAACCGTTCTAAATCTGCTTGAATTGTGGACTCCACCACCTTTCCTAAAAACAAATTATCCATGAGTTTACCAATCAAGCCAGGAATAGCATAGGAAACCGTCATTTTTACAATACTATTATTATGACGATCATAAAAGCGAATTGCTCCTTGATTTGGTAAACCATCAACCGATTCCCATTGAATAATTTGATAAGGAATTATTTTGGTAATTCGAGATTTCCACGTAAAATCTAACCCTCCTGTACTCAGTTTCCATAGAGAAATTTCCGGGTTATCTTCAGTAATTTTGACTGAATCAATCCATTTCATCCATTTAGGCATTTGCTCTAAATCAGACCACAATCCCCATACTAATTCTATGGGAACTTCAACTTCTACCTGGACACTATGTTCTAACCATTCACTCATAGGATTTTAGATTTTAGATTGATTATTTAGTATTCTTCCCATTCACCAATTCCCCAATTCCCAATCCCCAATTCTCTATTTTTTCATATTTTCGAGAATTACTTTAGCCGCACGTTTTCCAGAAACCGTTGCCCCTTCCATGCTGTCAATATAATCTTGTTGAGTATAACTCCCAGCTAGGAAAAAGTTAGGAATAGGTGTTTTTTGATCGGGACGGTACGCATCCATTCCTGGTGCTTCTCTATACAAGGATTGAGCCAATTTAACGACACTGTACCAAGTCATGTTTAAATCTCTTGACGAAGGGAACAGTTCATGCACTTGTTTAAGAACATGGTGAGCAATTTCTTCATTATTTTGCTTAATAAAAGGATCACCCGGTGTCAATACCAGTTGCAACAATGAACCCTCCCCAGGACGATAATAATCTGCGGGACTAGTTAAAGCCAAATCCGCAAAACAGGAAAAATCAGCATCAGCGGTATACAACAAATTATCTATCCCAGTCGCATGATTTAGCTGTTTGCGTTTTTCCTCATCTCCCAGTTCTGTCACCCAACCATCAAAGCGTAGCTGCACTGTAGCGACTGGAACAGCATCTAACTTATAAATGTTATCAAATTCTGGCCATTTCCGCCAAGGTTGGGGTAAAACTCGCTGAATCCCTGGAACATCACAAGCACAAAGATAAGCGTCAGCGGTAATTACTGCTTCTGTGTCACCTTGGGCAACTAATATACCAGTAACGTGAGTTTCGTCGCCAGACTCAGCAAACTGAATTTCTCGGACTTGACGACGGGTGTGTATTTTTGTGCCTCTTTCTTCCAAGTATTTAACAATAGGTTTGTGTAAATATTCGTGAGGTGAACCTTCCAGCATTCGCAGAATTGAAGCTTCTGTTCTGACTGCAAAAAACTGGAAAATTGTCAACATACATCGGGCGGAAATATGATCACAATCTATAAATCCCAGGGCGTAAGCAATAGGATTCCAGAGACGTTTAATGCTACCTTTACTACCACCGTGACTATAGAACCAGTCAGAAAAACTGATTTTATCTAATTTGCGAATAGTTTTCATTGCCCCATCAAAGTCTACCAAACCTTGAACTATGGGGCTAGTACCCAGAGCGATCGCATTTTGGAATTTATCCCGTAATGAAAGTTGGGAAGTAGTAAAAAACGCCTTTAATCCGTTAAAAGGCGCACCAGTAAAAAAGCGAAAATCTAACGCCCCAGTTTGTCCACCTTTATTGATAAAAGTATGACTATGTTCTTTGAGGCGTAAATTATCCCCAGCCCCCACTTTCTCCATCAATGCAAACAGATTGTAGTAGCAGCCGAAAAAGACGTGCAGCCCCATTTCAATATGATTGCCGTCACCATCTACCCAACTGCTGACTTTACCACCCACAAACGGACGAGACTCGAAAATTTCTACCTCACAGCCCGCATCTACTAAATCTACAGCAGTTGCTAACCCAGCTAATCCCGCACCCACAATTGCAACGCGCATTCCCTCGTTCCTTGTTCAGTTTCTTTACAAATTGTAACTGAATTGGTGACTGGTTAGTTGTCAGTAGGGGCGAAGCATTTGGAAGATAAATTATCGGTCATTGCCAAAAATAGTTCTCCAAATGCTTCGCCCGTACAGTTGCCAGTTGTCAGTTGCAAAAGAATATTTCTCTCCCCCTGCCTCCCCTGCCTCCCCTGCTCCCCCTACTCCCCTGCTTCCCCTACTCCCCTACTTTCCCTGCTCCCCCTACTCCCCTACTTCCCCTACTCCCCTACTTTCCCTGCTCCCCCTACTCCCCTACTTCCCTGCCCTCTATCACCCTCCGGCCACTTCTTCCCCCTGGGGTAAACTTCTAATCAGTTCCCGAATGACATCTGTTGCTGGTCTGCCTGTCTGTTGACAATATTTTTCTAGTTTCTCTGCTTCTTGTGTTGCGAGATTAACTGTTATGCGTTTAACTGCCCATTTTTTATTTGTCATTATCATGCACTTTGCTGTATATTAACTTGATTTAGAGAGTTTGGTCACTTAAAACAAAAATGATACTATGAAAGTTAGTCGGAATTAACAAGGTAACAAAAACACTAATCTTGTTTAAAATTTTCAGTTTGTCAACTACCTACTAAAATTTATTTTGCGATGACTTTGCTTGAATACGGGAAATTTCTGGAGATTTGCACCATGAGTGCATTTTATACCAATTTAAGATCAAGCTGTATTGAATCAGATTTCTAGAATTATTGACCGCGGATAACCGCCGATAAACGCCGATAAAGACGGATGAATTCATGGATTTTATGATTCTGTGCAGCCTCTCATCAAGTTGGTATTAGATATCCTGTAATTTAATTCATAAATTTTAGGTATATCTATTTTTTTAGTCAAGTGTTTCTAAGTTTAATTCTTCCGAGGAAAGTACATTAGCTTCTAATAGAGCCATCATATCTCGTAATTGAGGATTACCACGAGCAGTCCCGGTCAATCCTTTGGCAATAATTAAACCGCAATGGCCTTTGGTATTTTTACACCGCTGGTGCCATTTTTTCTTAGCTTCTATGTGAACTGGATCATCATCTAAAAATTGCCCAAACAAAAATAATTCATTATTATGTGTTTGCAATAAACCTAAGTCATAGAGATCATCATCGACAGGATCGGTTACCGTATGAAAACAGATGGCGTTTAATCCTCCAGCAGCTTGAATATTTTCAATAATTCCTTTAGCTTTAGGGCGAGAGGTTTGAATGACAATCACAGGTAACCCGTCCCCTTTTAGTTCAAATTCCCCTGCTGCTTGGTAATTAGGCGCTTGACGCAGGTAATTTAATGTTTCCCAGGGTAATACTCCCAAACTCATGAAAGCATCTTCAGGGATTAAGTCGTCTCTGAGGGCTTCAAAGATGGAATCATCTTCATCTTCATCATCTTCGTCATCTAAATCAAAACCAGCCATTTCTTCTAATTCTGCTGTCAATTCTGGCATGGTAGAAACGGTGACAGTTAAAGATTTACGCCTTTTGTCGGTTTCTGGTAAGGAAATTCGATAACGTTGGCTGAGGGTGAGCAAATCTTCTTCGGATAATTGCCGATGGTGGTCACGCAGAAACCGCAATAAACTTTCTACAGCAACAAAAGCTAGTAGTGCTTCTTCTTCATACAAAACGGAACGTAATCCTTCTAGGGGATGAATATTTCCGAAGGTAGGTTCAATTTCTGAAAGTGGCATTTGTGCCAAATTTCCTAGATCATCATCTTCGTTTTCTTGCAAGGAATCAAAGGTGAGAAATAAACAATCTTGTTTGAGGAAGGCTTCTTCTAAATCTTGCTGAAGTTCATCTTCATCAGCTAAAACAGCAGCCCGAAACCGCTTGAGGGAATCTTCCGAACGATAAAACAAAATTCCATATTCAATTCCTAGCATTCCCATGACTGAGGCATAGAGTTTCTCTACATCCCATTGATTAATCTCTATGGATAAAATTTGCTGTTCTTCTAAAAATCTCCAAGGGGCAGATTGCCAAACTTCTAAGGCTTTATCATGGAGGAGTTGGGCGTATTTGGGTGGTAAATCGGGAATTTGGCTATCAATGACTTCGGCAAAAGAACGAAATAGTTCGTCAATTATGGGTAATTCTGGTACGTAGTCAATGGCAATGTCTAAGTCTTGCAAGACTCCGCGCAGGTAAAATTGAATTTCCCGGTCGCGGACAACTATTCTTTGCGGTCTACCGGGTTTGGCTGGACTTTGGGGATGTTCTATTGCCTGCATGAGGGTACGCACAATGGCTTCTGGTCCCAGGGCGGGATCTACCATGTCCATGCTTCTCACAATGCCTTCTGAGGCATCTACCCAAAGAATACAATCTCCTTTGGCATCTGGGTCTGTAAAGGGGGTGTGTGGTGATGACAATGGACGGCGATCGCCCTCCCATACAGAAGGAATCTGGGGTAATTTCTGCAACCGACGACTGGTAGAGCGATTAAAACTTGTCATAGAGTAAGTGAATCAAAACAAAGCGATTGAAAATTAGAGTTTTGGGAATGGTTAATCTTTCAACACACCGAACCCCTCAATTCTAGAATAAAAATCTAAGGTTGCTAATAAACACAGCAACAGTTGACACAAAAAGGGATTATTCTAAAATTTTCTTCTATCTTTCCATCTTCCCATCTTCTTATGCTTTTTTGCCGTCGGAATGTCGCTAGAATGAATACAAAAACATTCATAGCAGCCCAGAGGTACGAGAATGCCTGATGGGGTATTGATAAAACTAGTTCAGGAGTTAAGAATTTATGACACAAGCAACTCAAACTCAACAACGGGGAATTCTATTATCTGAATCTGCATTGCGTCAGGTTAAGTCTCTTCAAGATAAACAAGGGCAAGATCTATGCTTACGGGTGGGAGTTAGACAAGGTGGTTGTTCGGGAATGTCTTATATGATGGATTTTGAGGATGTCAGCAAGATTAACCCTGATGATGAGGTTTTTGATTATGATGGCTTCAAAATTATCAGCGATCGCAAAAGTCTACTTTATCTTTACGGCTTAATGCTCGATTATAGTGATGCCATGATTGGTGGTGGTTTCCAATTTACTAACCCCAATGCTGCCCAAACTTGTGGTTGCGGTAAGTCTTTCGGCGTTTGACACTCCCCGGTCTAAAGACATTGACACCTAAAATTTTTTGGAATTTTCAGGTATCAATTCCGAGGTTTTCAGCATATTTTTTGATAATTTAGGAGTCAGAAGTCAGAAGTCAATTAACAACTGACAACTGACCACTGACTAAGAACAACTGACAACTGACCACTGACTAAGAACAAATGACTAATACAATTGATTCCGTTGATTCCCTATTTGATAAAGGTTTAGAACGCTACAAGGCTGGAGAATCTGTAGAGTCACTGATTCCTGTATTTAAAGAGGTATGCGATCGCTCTCCTAAAGCCAGTTCAGCCTGGGTTTGTCTCGCTTGGTTATATCTTCTTGATAATAAAGGTAAATTGGCTTTCAACGCTGCTAATAAAGCCGTGAAACTCAATCCCCAAGATCCGCAAGGAAGAATTAATCTGGCTTTAGCTATGTTAGAAACAGGTCAAAAGGGTTTACGGGAACACATTGACTTTGCACAACAATTGATATTTGTCAATGAAGAATGGCAGGAAGAAGTTAAAAATAGCATTGAAGATGGTTTAACTAGAAAACCTGATTGGAAAAACTTAGCCAAAGTCAAAAAATGGTTATTTGAAAAATAGGGAACAGGGAACAGGGAGAAGATACTTCGAAGCATTTGGAGAACTATTTTTGGCAATGACCGATAATTTATCTTCCAAATGCTTCGCCCCTACTGACAACTGACAACTGACAATTGACCAATCAAAATGAAAGACAAATTATTAAACTGGCTCAACTTAATCTTAGTCGCTGATGTTTTTTTAGTGATTTTAGGTTTTGCGTGGCTTGTTATAGCTGTGATTGGTGATGCTTCGGGAATCAATTTAGGTTTAGATTTGTGGCACAAACTCTGGATGCCAGTATTTAATCCTGCTATTGGTATATTGATGGGTGGTGCGCTATTTAGTGGCATTATTAGCTGGGTATCGAAGAAGCTGACCAAAAATGAGTTGTCTTGAATTTTACTCATTTTCAAATAGCTGGATTAATCGGCTGAAAGGGTTTAGCAATGCTCATTGGTGTCAACTTAACGTACAACCCATAGCCCGACTGGGAATGATAGCGCAGCGTGGCGTAAGCCATATTCCCTGGCGGGTGTGGAACCCAAACAAATAAGCCATCTGTAGCCTAAGTTGACACCAGTAAGCATTGCTAAACCCCTACAAATAATCCACAACAAATAGAAAGCCCAGACATAACAATTAATTTGATTGATAATCTTGACAACCAATTGCTTCTTCTGTATTCGCAATGTATGGATTTACTGTACATTTAAGACGATAATTATTAGTAAAAAATTGGCAATTAGGACAGGGGATTTTGTGCATTTCTTGAGCAATTTTAACAGTCTCTTTTGTTGCTGTCCATAAATTCAAAACTACCAAAACTATCACAGTCCAAGATGTGATAAAGCAAATCGGAATCAAGAATGCTTTTATTCCCTGAATTAGAAAAGATATAAAATTCAACATGGCAATTTATAAAATAAGTGAGGAGTTAGAAATTAATATAACTCCTCACTCCTCATTGCTCACGTCTAGCTGAAGATATAATAAATTAAACGCCAGCGTGACCTAATGCAATACCTGTTACCAACATTCCCAAAACCAAAAACGGTTGGGCGCTGGCTTGATATTTGACATCATTGGCTATGGGGTCACGGATAAAATACATATCTTGGAAAGTGATTTGGGGAATGATTAATAATACGAGAATGGCTGCATATAAATTCTCGTGAATACTCACCAAATAACCTGCCACCAAACCTTGAAATAAGTCAATCATGACTACACAAATCAAAGCCGCAGTTTGGATGCCAAACATAACTGGTAATGATTGTAGTCCTAATTGGCGATCGCCTTCCACACTCTTAAAATCATTGACAATAGCAATACCCAAACCAGCCAAACTGTAGAATAGAGTCAGAATCACAATTTTCCAATTCAATTCTCCAAATAAAGCATGACCAGCCCACCAAGGTAAAGCAATGTAACTTGCACCCAAAGCATAATTTCCTAACCAACCATTTTGTTTTAATTTCAATGGTGGTGCAGAATAGATATAGGCGATAAAAGTCCCAAAAACGGACAACATTAAAACAGTAGGAAATTGATGACCTGCCCATAAATCTAAGGTATAAGCCACCCCACATCCTAATAATAGTAAAAGCACGAATTGGCTAATTACTTGCTTTTCAGAAATTCTCCCCGAAGGAATGGGACGGTAAGGCTCATTAATCGCGTCAATTTCTCGGTCATAATAATCATTGATGGTTTGGGTATAACCTGTCAACAAAGGACCAGAAAGCAACATACAAAGGGCAGACTTCAAAACATTTTCTAAAGTCCAAGTGTAGTTACCAGAAGAAGCCGCACCGCAGACCACACCCCAAATTAGGGGAATCCAGGTAATCGGTTTCATCAATTGCAAGCGAATTTTCCAAATGGAAGTTTCCCCAGCACTTGCACCTTTCATTCCCAGCAATTGCCGAGTTTTCGCATTACGGTCTTCTGCAATTGTGACTTCTGGATTTGTTGATTCTATAGCCTCATTCGGCTGAGAATTTGGGTCAATGGGAGTTGATTCAGACATAAGGTGTAATGGTAATTGGTAATAGGTGATTGGTAATTGGTAATGGGTAATTGGTAATTATTGCCCAGTCCCCAATCCCCAGTCCCCAATCCCTAAAAAGAAATTATCAAATAACTATTTTGAAACTTTGCACCAGTTACAGGTTTACCACTTAAAGCCGGGGGCAGGAAGATATTACGTCTTTGATCTCCGGCTTCTACTGTGACTTCTGGTCCCTGTTGAGTAAGTTTTACCTGTTTTTTGTCGAAACCAGGTAAAAATAAGCGGACTTGGCGATTATGTACGTCAATTTCAATTGGTTGGTTAGCTTGTAATGCTTGCTCAACAAAGTTGGGTAAAGCATCTATGAGAGGTTGCCATTCCCCCTGGGAGACATCAGGAACTATGCTCACAGGTAGAGGTGCAAATTCCTGGGATAAGTTAGTATTTTCTCCATCAGCAACTAAGATTGCTCCACCAACAGTTAAACCAATTTGTTGGGCGCTTCCCCACAGATAGCGGGAATTTGCCACATCAATGGGTTCTGATGTTGTCACCAAAAAAGCGGCAACCCGCTGGGGATTAGCTAAAGCAGCTTTACCTTGTTCGAGAAAATTATTAACTTGGTTAGTGGGTTGAGAAAAATTATCAGCAGTCCAATTAATATTAAAAAGACTGCTAATTAAAGGTTGAATTAGGGGAGATTCGGTAATTGTTTTCCCTAAATCGGAATTTACGAACAATTGCCTAAATCGTCTCATATACCAACTTAAAGATTCTGGCATTCCCAACATTCGCAAGCTGGCAGCATCGCCTGTGCCATCATAGATAATCGCGTCATATTTGCCACTGGCATCATATTCACGAATCGCATTGAGAGCAAGGGCGTTGTCCATACCTGGTAATACCACCAGTTCCTGCCCATAAACCTCTTTCAAAATCGGTGTGCGGAGGTATTGAGCCTCCAATTTTTTCACTTCGTCCCAGTTGCGTTCTAGCAGTACAGATGCTTGAAACTGTACTGCTTGTAGATTAGGAGAGATTTCCTGGGGGTCAGGAGTCAGAGTAGTATTGAGTAGAATTGGCAATGTTGGATCTGCTAGTCCTGCTAGAAGTACCCTTTTGCCTTGTGTTGCCAAACTAATGGCTGCGGCGATCGCTATCTTACTGCGAGCGATGCCGTTTTTGCCCAAAAATGTCAGTATCAAGGCCATTACTCAATTTCCAATTTTGCCGATCTTTTCAATTACAACTTAGCACTCAACCAATCTTTTTAGCCTCTACTGTAAGTTGTTTTGACTAAGCTGGTTTGATTTCATCTTCAAAAAACCAGGTAGAGAAATTATCGTCAAACTTGACCACCACACCGATTCCCGCCCCGTCAGTGACTTTGTAGCCAGAGATCGTGCCAATTTTTCCCAGTTTTTGAGCGATAGTAGAGGATACGCGATCGCGCAAACGAATCACCTTAACTTTCTGTCCGATGTCCATGATCTAGTTACAATAAAATAATCCAAATCTCAGTGTAGCGGAATCTGCCGTTCTATAAAACTTACCCAAAATTACCAAAGTCTAGACACATCTGGACAGCGATAACCTTAGTGTTTACTTCCTGCTTCATCACGGTCTGAGAATGGCTTCTAAGAGGTTTTTCCGCTCCACAGGCAATCTCGGTAGAACTTACCGTTTCTGACCGTAGTTCCTAAAAGGAACCCCAGACTTAAATTATTCATCAGTCTGAGGGAAATTTACCAACAAAAGATGCTCCTAAATCAGTGTATTAATCGCCGAAGAAGAAGCTACACCATTTTGCGAATCATTGTGAGTTGATTGCTGTGGCTGGGTTTCTTCCTGTACACCTCGCATCTTAATTAACTTAATAGCCCGGTTCACACTTTCTGGCAAAACTACCACCAGACTACCATCAGGAGCCATGTCCAAGGCTTTGTTAATAGCTGTGGTTTCATCCAAAATTGATTCAAAGCGGTAATTAGGCTTAACTTGGGTAATGCCTTGAATAATCAAATCTGAAGCTGAACCACGAGGTCTACCTCTAGTATCATCATCTTCTTTAATAATAATGTAGTCAAAGATATCTGCTGATAACTTACCTAGAGTCACAAAATCTTCATCACGGCGATCGCCCGGACCACCAATCACACCAATGCGCTGTCCCGTTGTCCAATTCCGAACAAATGACCCCAAGGCCTCATAACTAGCCGCATTGTGGGCATAATCTACCAAAGCATGGTGTTTACCCAAATTAAACAAATTCATCCGTCCTGGGGTCTGACTCACAGAAGCACGGAAGCCTCTTAAACCAGCCCGAATTTGCTCAATGGTGACATCTTGAACAAAAGCCGCCAAACTAGCAGCTAAAGCATTAGCAATCATAAATGGCGCTCTTGCACCCATTGTCAAAGGAATATTTTCTGCTCTTTCGATGCGGTGCGTCCAATCACCTTTGACAATAGACAGATAACCATGTTCATAGACTGCGGCCACTCCACCATGTTGAATATGTTTCCGTACCAGATCCGAGTCTGGATTCATGGTAAAGTAGGCAATATTTGCCTTAGTCTTTTCTGCCATCGCTGCAACCCGGTGATCATCGGCATTGAGTACCGCATAACCATCAGGGAAAACAGCCTCAGCAACTACACTTTTGAGATGGGCTAATTGTTCAATAGTATCTATATCGCCGATGCCCAGATGGTCAGCAGACACATTTAATACCACACCTACATTAGCATTTTCAAAACCCAACCCAGAGCGGAGAATCCCACCGCGAGCCGATTCCAATACCGCTACTTCTACGGTCGGATCTTGAAGGATAACATGGGCGCTTTGAGGACCTGTATTATCTCCTGATTCTACTAAGAAATCACCGATATAAGTACCGTCTGTAGTTGTGTAGCCTACTACTTTACCAGTTTGCTTATAGATATGTGCTAACAGGCGGGTAGTGGTGGTTTTACCATTTGTGCCTGTGACAGAGAGCAGAGGAATCCGTCCAGATTGTTCATTGGGGAACAGCATATCCATGACCGCACCAGCGACATTGCGGGGGATACCAATGCTGGGGGCGACGTGCATTCGGAAACCAGGGGCGGCATTGACTTCGACAATTACCGCATCTACTTCTCGGAGCGGACGGCTAATATCGGAAGTGACAATATCTATCCCAGCTACATCTAAACCGATGATTCTCACTACCCGTTGTGCTAACCATATATTTTCCGGGTGAATTTCGTCTGTGCGATCTACAGCACTACCACCTGTACTCAAGTTGGCTGTAGCCCGCAGATAACACATTGCCCCCTGGGGTGGCACACTATTGATGGTGTAGCCTTGTCTATCTAGTAGTTGATAGCTGGTACGGTCTAGTTCAATCTTAGTTAAGACATTATCATGACCTTCACCGCGATTGGGATCTTGGTTTGTTTCTTCAATTAGCTCTGTAATCGTGGATTTGCCATTACCCACGACATGGGCGGGGATTCTCTCCGCTACAGCAACTACCTTGCCATTAACTACCAATACCCGATGATCTCGTCCTACATAATATCTTTCCACAATCACTGAACGAGAAACCTGTCTAGCCATTTCATAAGCGGCTTCTGCGTCTTCCCAATTACGGATATCAATGGTAATACCCCGGCCATGATTACCATCTGAAGGTTTAATCACGATGGGATAACCACCAACATATTCAACGGCTTCTTCTAAATCATCAAAGAAATTGATAACTGTCCCTCTGGGAACTGGGACACCGTTGGCATCGAGAATCCGTTTAGTAGCTTCTTTATCACCAGCTAGTTCTACACCAAGAATGCCTGTGTTATTGGTCATTGTGGCCTGAATCCGTTTTTGATGGATACCATAGCCCAATTGAATTAAGAATCTAGCTGGTAAAGGCATCCAAGGAATACCTTTTTTCTCCGCTTCTTTGATAATAGCTTCTGTTGAAGGTCCTAGCGAAGCATCACGCCAAAAGTCTTTCAGGTCTTGAACATCTTGCTCTAGTTCGGCTTTGGGATAACGTCCCCGGTCAATAATACTTTGACATAGCCTGACTGCTGCCCGTGCTGCATAGCGACCCGCTTCTTCATTTAGGTACTCAATCACTACCTGATAAATTCCAGGTGTGACAGTTTCACGGGTGCGACCGAAACCTACGTGCATTCCCGCTAATTCCTGGAGTTCCAAGGCTACGTGTTCCACTATATGACCCATCATGGTGCCTTCTCGCACCCGCATCAGAAAACCACCCCGACAGCCAGGGGAGCAGTAGTGACCCTCTAGGCTGGGGAGAGCCTCTACTAATCCTTCATAAAATCCAGGGATTTCATTTGAGGGTGTTTCGGCAAGGTTATCTAAGTCTAGGCGCATAACGATCAGTTTGTGCCGTCGAATGCTCCAGTAATTTGGGCCGCGTAAGGTCTGGATCTTGAGGATTCTCATGGGAATAGGTAGATGGAGATTCGGAACCAAAATTCTAGTTTCTTACTGGAATTGACCGCTAAACTGTTCATGTCAAACAGTTTTTTATGATTAGACAGTATTTATCTAAAATCTGGAGACAGGAAGAAATCAGAGCGCGGTCAAATCATTGTCATCTGAGATACTCTATACCGTCAGCTAGAGATGCGATGCACAGCAGGTAAAACAGTACGTTGATAAAGATGGAAGCGATCTCCGTAACTGAGAATATGTAGTCTTAAATTATGTAAAGTTAAGGGTTCGTTAGCACTAACATTGGGTTCATTGGTGTGGGTAAGTTCTGTAGGATCAACAATGGTGACACTGCCTTTGCCCATAACTTGTAACCAACCATCTCGTTCAAACACAGCACAGGTATCTTCGTCAATACCAATGCCCAGTCTATCAGGGTGAGCGGCGATCGCACTAACTAATCTCCCCATGCGATTCCGGTTATGGAAATGTTGGTCAACGACAACTTCAGGAATGAATCCTAAGCCTGTTGCCATATCCACTAGGGAACGATTGGGGGTTTCACCACTGCCACCACCTGCGATCATGTGATGTCCCATGACGGCTGCTCCAGCACTTGTTCCTGCTAAAGTCAGTTGTCCGGCTCTCACCCGCTGGCGGATAATTTCCATTGCTGGTGTGTCGGAGAGGACTCCACAAAGACGCAGTTGGTCTCCTCCTGTCAAGAAGACACCACTACAGGCTTCGAGGGATGCTTTAATCTCCGGATTTTCGCATTGTTCCCGTTCCCGAATGTCTAAAATTTCAACCTTCTCCGCACCCATTTCTTCAAAAATGCGAACGTACCTACCAGCAATAATGGCAGGCTCACGGGAGGCTGATGGAATTATTGTAATATACGCCTTGTTACCACCAGCACGAACAAAAAAAGTTCTCAGAATTTCTCGTCCATGAACTTTATCTTCTGCGCCTCCGATAACTAGTACGGCGGTTTTAGTAGCTTGGGGTGTCCTCATTTCCAGCGATTTAACTTCTAACTGCGGCATTGTGTTTCTGCTTGAGGGAGTCAACAACTTCAGGTTAATTCAACAAGGGTTGCTACTTGTTAATTTTCGCCTTTTGCTTTAATGAGAGGACACTGCTTGACGCACACGATGCCTCAATTTTCTCATGTCCGTCATTCTCATGGCCAGCATCTTGTTTTTACCTATCTACTTTTCCAGCCGGGAATTATAGTGCTAAATTAACTATAATTCCCTTCTGGATTTAGGTTTTAGTCGGCCTTGACACTCTTACTTCTGAGCTTGGCTAGATGCATCCCGGAAGTTGTTAACTTTGGTGGGATTATTAATTTAAATTTAGTAGTGACAATATTTAAACATAAATCAAGTAACTAGAAAAACTTTTGATCTCACTTGGAAACAGGAAACAGGAAACAGGGAACAGGGAACAGGGAACAGGAAACAGGGAACAGGGAACAGGAAACAGGAAACAGGAAACAGGAAACAGGAAACAGGGAACAGGGAACAGGGAACAGGGAACAGGGAACAGGGAACAGGGAACAGGGAACAGGGAACAGGGAACAGGGAACAGGAGAGAAACTTCCTTCTTTATTCTTTCTTCTCTTTCTCCTGAACTCCTGAACTCCTGACTCCTGACTCCTGAACTCCTGAACTCCTGACTCCTGACTCCTGACTCATGTGCTACGTTATCAGTTATTCTATTGGCTAGGTATCTACCCTTAATATTAGTTCTATCGAATACGAATTACTGTGCGTTTTGATATAGTTACACTTTTCCCTGACTGTTTCACGTCAATTCTCAATTCTGGTTTGCTGGCTAAGGCCTTAGCTAAACATATTGCTCAAGTGCATCTAGTTAATCCCAGAGACTTTACCACGGACAAACACCACAAGGTGGATGATGAAACCTATGGTGGTGGTGTGGGAATGCTGATGAAGCCAGAACCGATTTTCGCGGCTGTGGAGTCTTTGCCGATTCTACCCCGTCGTGATGTGATTTTGATGAGTCCCCAAGGACAACCGATGAACCAGCCCTTGCTGCGCGAATTAGCCGCGAATTATGACCAATTGATTGTTATCTGTGGTCATTATGAAGGGGTAGATGACAGGGTGCTAAATTTGGTGACTCGTGAGATATCTTTGGGCGATTTTATCCTCACTGGGGGAGAAATTCCTTCTATGGCTTTGATTAATGGTGTGACGCGGTTGCTACCGGGAACTGTGGGTAAGGAGGAATCTCTCAAAAATGAAAGTTTTGAAGCGGGTTTGTTAGATTTTCCCCAGTATACTCGTCCTGCTAATTTTCGTGGTTGGAAAGTCCCAGATGTGCTACTAAGTGGTAATCATGCAGCAATAGCTCGTTGGCGTTTTCAACAACAAATTGAGCGCACTGCTTCCCGTCGTCCCGATTTGCTGAAAAAATGGCAAGAAGAGCAGGGGGAGTAGGGGGAGTAGGGGGAGTAGGGGGAGTAGGGGGAGTAGGGGGAGTAGGGGGAGTAGGGGGAGTAGGGGGAGTAG
>NZ_LJOQ01000079.1:17327-26379 GCF_001672255.1 Anabaena sp. AL09 | reverse complement strand
AGTAGGGGGAGTAGGGGGAGTAGGGGGAGTAGGGGGAGTAGGGGGAGTAGGGGGAGTAGGGGGAGTAGGGGGAGAAAAATATTCTTTTGCAACTGACAACTGACAACTGACAACTAACAACTAACAACTGACAACTAACAAACTATGAACATCAGAATTGGTAATGGCTACGATATACACAGATTGGTGAGCGATCGCAATTTAATTTTAGGCGGTATTCACATTCCCCATGAACTCGGCTTGTTAGGGCATAGTGACGCTGATGTACTTACTCATGCCATCATAGACGCGATGCTGGGAGCTTTATCTTTGGGGGATATTGGTCATTATTTTCCCCCTACAGATCCCCAATGGGCTGGGGCTGATAGTCTTGTACTATTAGATCAAGTCCATCAGTTAATTCGTAATCAAGGTTGGAAAATTGGCAATATTGATTCTGTCGTTGTGGCTGAACGTCCCAAATTAAAACCCCATATTTCTAAAATGCGGGATAAATTAGCCGCAGTTTTAGAAGTAGAACCAAATCAAATTGGTGTCAAAGCTACAACTAATGAAAAACTTGGACCAACGGGAAGAGAAGAAGGGATTTGTGCTTATGCTGTAGTTTTGTTAGTAGCGGGTGATTAATTCATAACTAATAGGAGAATCACAGAATGTTTAGTTTAGATAAACCAGAAGAACTAATTAAAATCAGACTTATTTCTAGTATTTGGAATAATCAATTTGATTCACCGGAGAAAATAGAAAGTTTATTTCAACTGTCTTCTCCAGATATTATCGTCTTAGATCAAAATCAGCAAATTGCATTATTAGTAGATGTCAAAGCGCAAGAAATTCTAGAAAGTCATGAAAATAATTTATCAAAAGTCAGCAACCTATATTTACAAAACTCTCAAGAAAACCCGCGATTTGTTATTTTAGCAAATTTAACAGAAATTAATGTTTTTAAATCTACTAATGGTGTATTTTATAAACCAGAGATATCATTAAATACAGGAAAAATTCTCAGCCATTATGATTCAGAATTTTGTGAGAAGACAATATTTAATTTCTATTTGAAAACCCTTATAGTATCTTGGTTAAGAGATTTGAGTTATCACTGGAAATCAGAAATACCACCTGCCTCTGAAAAATTTGAAAAAATAGGTTTATTAGCAAAGAAAAAAAATGGAGAAACATATTCACAAAACTATGAATAAGAGTAAATAATTTATATTTAATTACCAGTATCAGGAATATCAAAATATTAAAACCATGACATTACAAAAAATACTCAATCTTACGAAACGCTTTTTCTTATTAATCACAATTATTGCATTTACAGCAATGACAATTACCGCTTGTAACCCAATTCAATTAAAAACCAATGCGGCTCAAGTTCCCCAATTAGTCAGAAGTATTCTGAATGATCCAAAAACATTTAATGCGGCACTTGGTTCTGAATCACCAAATATTTTTGATCTTACTTATGAAGGATTATTAACGCAAAATCCTATGAACGGTAAAATAGAAGGAGCATTAGCTCAATCATGGGAAATATCACCTGATAAAACCAAAATTACCTTTACCATGCGTGAGGGTTTAAAATGGTCAGACGGACAACCATTAACAGTTGATGATGTCGTATTTACCTACAATGATATTTATTTAAATGAAAAAATTCCCACAGATACTAGAGATGTTTTGAGAATTGGTAAAGATCGCAAATTACCAACTGTGAAAAAAATAGATAATAAAAGAGTAGAATTTAGTGTACCTGAACCATTTAGACCTTTTTTGCTAAATACAAGGGCATCTATTTTACCTGCTCATATTTTAGAAAAATCAGTGAAAACAAAAGATAAAGATAGTAAACTGGAATTTTTGAGTAAATGGAGTGTTGATACTCCCCCAGAAGAAATTATTGTTAATGGACCTTATAAAATTGAAAGATATGATACAAGTCAACGGATAATTTTTCGCCGTAATCCCTATTATTGGCGTAAAGATGCTCAAGGTAAATCACAACCTTATATTGAACGGATAATTTGGCAAATTGTGGAATCAACAGATGCTTCTTTACTCCAATTTCGTTCCGGTGATTTAGATTCTATTAGTGTTTCCCCTGATTATTTTTCGCTGTTAAAAGTTCAGGAAAAACAAGGAAATTTTACAATATATAATGGTGGTCAAAGTTCTAGCACTTTATTTCTTTCTTTCAACTTAAATAAAGGGGAAAGAAATAATCAACCATTAGTTGATCCTATTAAATCTCAATGGTTTAATAATGTCCAATTTCGCCAAGCGGTAGCTTATGCTATTGATAGACAAACCATGTTAAATAATACTTTTCGTGGTTTGGGTACTTTCCAAAATTCTTCTATTTCTGTTCTAAGTCCTTATTTTTTATCACCAGAAAAGGGACTAAAAGTTTATAAATATAATCCTGATAAAGCGAAGGAATTACTAATAAAAGCAGGATTCAAATATAATGACAAAAATCTTTTAGTGGATAATCAAGGTAACGAAGTCAGATTTAGTTTACTCACCAATGCTGGTAATAAAATTCGGGAATCAATGGGTTCGCAAATTAAACAAGATTTGAGTAAAATTGGCATTCAAGTTGATTTTACTCCCTTGGCATGGAATACTTTTATAGGTAAGATATCTAATACTTTAGATTGGGAGGCTGGTTTATTAGGTTTAATTGATGGATTAGAACCTAATGATGGTGCTAATGTTTGGTCAACTGACGGGGGATTACATATGTTTAATCAGAAACCCCAAGCTGGACAAAAGCCCATAGAAGGGAGAGAAGTTGCACCTTGGGAAGTGAAAATTAATGAACTTTATATTCAGGGCGCGCAGGAATTTGATGAGGTGAAAGTCAAGGAAATTTATTGGGAAAGTCAACAATTAACACAGGAGTATTTACCTTTTATTTATTTGGTAAATTCCTCTGCTATGTCAGCAATTAGAAATCGTTTTAAAGGTATCCAATTTTCTGTCCTTGGTGGTGCTTTTTGGAATATTCATGAAATTAAAGTTACGAAATAGGTAATAGTGAAGAAATTCTTACTAATTACCAATCACCAAAAACTTTCTAGGTTGGCTAGAGTCTAAATCATTCTCATATTAATATCTGGTAATAACCTATGACATTACAAAAAATACTCCATTCCACAAAACGCTTTTTATTATTAATCACAATCATTGCATTTACAGCAATAGGACTTACCGCTTGTAACCCAACTAAATTAAAAACCAATGCGGCTCAAGTACCCCAATTAGTAACAAGCATTCTGAGTGATCCAAAAACATTTAATGCTGCGCTAAGTTCCGAATCACCAAACATTTTCGGTTACACTTATGAAGGATTATTAACTCAAAATCCTATTGACGGAAAAATAGAAGGTGTGTTAGCCCAATCATGGGAAATATCACCAGATAAAACCAAAATTACCTTTACCATGCGCGAAGGTTTAAAATGGTCAGACGGACAACCATTAACAGTTGATGATGTTGTGTTTACCTATAATGATATTTATTTGAATGAAAATATCCCTACAGATACTAGAGATGTTTTAAGAGTCGGAAAAGATCGCAAATTACCAACTGTCAAAAAAATAGATAATAGAAGAGTAGAATTTAGTGTCCCTGAACCATTTAGACCTTTTTTACTAAATACAGGAGCATCTATTTTACCTGCTCATATTTTAGAAAAATCAGTTAAAACCAAAAATAAAGATGGGAAATTGGAATTTTTAAGTAAATGGGGTGTTGATACTCCTCCCCAAGAACTTATTGTTAACGGTCCTTATAAACTGGAAAGATATGATACGAGTCAACGGGTAATTTTTCGCCGTAACCCCTATTATTGGCGTAAAGATGCTCAAGGTAAACCACAACCTTATATTGAACGGATAGTTTGGCAAATTGTGGAATCAACTGATACTTCTCTACTCCAATTTCGCTCTGGAGATTTAGATACTATTGGTGTTTCTCCTGATTATTTTTCTTTGTTAAAAGTCCAGGAAAAACAAGGGAATTTTAAAATATATAATGGTGGTCCGAGTTCTAGCACTTCCTTTATTTCCTTTAACTTAAATAAGGGAAAAAGGAAAAATCAACCATTAGTTGATCCTATTAAATCTAAATGGTTTAATAATGTGCAATTTCGCCAAGCTGTAGCCTATGCTATTGATAGACAAACCATGTTAAATAATACTTTTCGCGGTTTAGGTACACCTCAAAATTCTCCTATTTCTGTCCAAAGTCCTTATTTTTTATCACCAGAACAGGGTTTAAAGGTTTATAAATATAATCCTGAAAAAGCAAAAGAATTGCTACTCAAAGCAGGGTTTAAATATAATGAAAAAAACCTCTTAGTAGATGATCAAGGTAATGAGGTGAGATTTGCATTATTAACTAATGCAGGGAATAAAATTCGGGAGTCAATGGGTTCGCAAATTAAACAGGATTTAAGTAAAATTGGGATTCAAGTAGATTTTACACCATTGGCTTGGAATACCTTTATAGATAAACTTTCTAATACTTTAGATTGGGATGCTTGTTTAATAGGTTTAACAGGGGGTTTAGAACCAAATGATGGTGCAAATGTCTGGTCGCCTCAAGGGGGATTACATATGTTTAATCAAAAACCTCAAGCTGGACAAAAACCGATTGAAGGTTGGGAAGTTGCTGACTGGGAAAAGAAAATTAATGAACTTTATATTCAAGGCGCACAGGAATTTGATGAGGTTAAATTAAAGGAAATTTATGGGGAAAGTCAACAATTAACGCAGGAGTATTTGCCTTTTATTTATTTGGTTAATTCCTATTCTCTCTCAGCAGTGCGAAATCGTTTTGAAGGTATTAAATTTTCTGCGCTTGGTGGTGCTTTTTGGAATATTCATGAAATTAAAATTACGAAGTAGGTAATTCGTCAGGCTTCGCCCCGCTTCGCTAACACGCAGAGGCGCAGAGAGGAAGAGTTTGAGCTATTGGTTTCTTATTGGGATATTTCATTTCTGTTGTCCACAAGTTTGACGTTAAATGCGGGTGTTTCTACTATATGAATGGTGGTGGAAGCAATGCTTATACTTCCGTTTGTGTTGTCGAATTCGTCAAGAATCCGACTAAAGATGATATCTTTTTTGCCTCGACGTTGTTTGTAGTCCACTATATAACGCAGGGTAAATTCTAGCCAGTTGTCGTTAGCTGCTAGGGTGACAGCAGGTTCAATTTTGGCATCTTCAATTAAATATTTGTGTACCATGTGTTGCCATTGTGCCTTGGCTTGAGGCATATATTCTCCGACAACTTCGTTAGCTACCTGTTGCAGAATTTCTCTGGTTAAAGAGCGATCGCTCCCGTATTTTACTGGTACAGTAATTTCATCCCATACAAAGGGAAAATCTGCCGAATAATTAAATACGGGTTCTTTAAATACAAAACTATTAGCAATTCTGACAATACGACCATTATAAAGATCAGCTTTTACCCAAGCACCGCACTCCATTAAGGTAGTCCGTAAAATACTAATATCTATAACATCTCCCATTATCCCACCCAGTAATACTCTATCTCCTGGTTTGTAATATTGACCTAAGGAAATAGCTACCCAACCGGCAAAACTCCCAATTACTTCTTGTAATGCAAAGGCGACACCAGCACCAATTACCCCAAAAATTACTGTTAGTTTTCCCAGGCTATCACTAAATATCAAAACAATTAATAAAGCCATAATTGCATAGCCAATTAAGGTAATGGCTTTGCGGATATGATAACGCAAATCAGTGTCTTGAACTTGGCGCGGTAAAACTTGAGCTAAAATTCGGAAAACGATGGCAACTATAATAATTCCTGAAGTTACTTCAATTAATTTGATAACTATAGCATCATCTAATAATTTTTGAATTGTCTTTAAAGCATTTTCCACAAGTTAATCCTTATTAAATAAACAGTTAATTTACATTCATGAATCTGGTGTATTTTTACTGTTATCAGGGTTGAACAGATTATTTAAAGAAGATAGCCGAAATCCTGGTGCTTTGTAATCTTGAGGCAAATAATTTTCTGGTATAGTCGTCTGATTACCGTCTCTGACAGCAGAGTAATGGGGAGACAGAATTTCAATTTCTGCTTCATTACATTTATCTTGAATGTTTTGGTGGAGTTCTGAATAAATACTTGCCATGAGTATAGGTTTATTAGTATAAGCATTTAATTCATAGCTGACATAAAAATCATCTAAACTGGTTTGGAATACAAAGGGAACAGGCTCGGCTAAAATATTATTTGTTGCTATTGCTGCATCAATTAAAGCTTGATGAACTTTTCGCCAAGGTGCATCATACCCAAGTGTGATTGTAGTATGTAATATTAGATAATAATTAGGATCTTGTGATAAGGAACTATAGTTGATAATTTGGCTAGTTAATACAGTTCCATTAGGAATAGTAATAATGACATTTTTAATGGTACGAATGCGGGTAACTAGCAGGGTTTTTTCTACTATCTCACCTATAGCGTCACCAATTTTAATGCGATCGCCCATTTGAAAAGCACGAGTATAAATAAGAATAGTTCCCGCGACAACATTAGTAATAACAGCCGTTGAACCTAATGAAAATAAAACACCTAAAAATACTGATATACCCTGAAAAGCTGGTGAACCAAATCCTGGTAAATAAGGAAATGCTAAGACTAATGCTAGGGCGACTATAATTAATAATACTAGTTTATAAGTTGGTTCTGCCCAGTCATTATAAAAGCCGGGAATGGATATACTTCCATTACCCAATTCTGTGAAAAGATAGCGAATAAATTTAAGACTGTAGTGGGTAATGAAGAAAATTAATGCTAATGCAAATATATTAGGTAAATAATCGGCAAATGCTAACCAACTTTTATAAATTGCTCCTAGAAAATAACTAATAAGTCTAGAACTTATTTGTTTTGTCCAAGGAAAAAAACTTAAAACTAAAGAAATGTAGATATATAAAATACTAATTACTATAATTATGCAGATAATCTTAACTAGCCTAGTCACAATATTACTGACTCTAGCTGTGGGTAAAAGTTCTATATTTTGAATTCTTAACTCAGGAATTCTAATTCCTCTCCAATTTTGTAATTTAGTAATAATTCTGGGATAAACTTGATTAAACACTTTCAGGAACACGAATAAAATTACTGTTGAAATAAAAGTATAAAATAGCCCTTTAAAAATATTATCTAAGCTACGTTCTTTTCTATATTGATTGATGGCATTTCTAATTATTTCTATACATTTTTCTGCTAGTATTTGTCTTGTTTTATTTACAGCTTTAGCATCTTTGTCTGTGATGGTAAATAATGTTTTATCCCCTATCACAATATTAGTTGTATCTGAATCTTCTACAACTCGCAATTTATCCATAGATATTAATGGATCATTAGCAATTTTTTCTAGTCTATTGGTGACAGCTTGCGCTCGCTCTTCGTGAGAAAATGAACCGACATTTTTATGAATTACAAATAGTGTTTTATCTCCTAATAACACAGGAGTTCCATCTATTTTATTCACAATTTCTGAATTTTGGGCAACAGATTTAGCTTTATCTTGAATAGTTACGGTTTTATCTTGAGAATAACCCATAGATATGTTGATTATAAAAATAAAACATATCAGGCTAATAATGAATTTATTTAAAATATTTAGATACTTGTTTTTATTGGTGTATTTGTTCATGGTTTGATTAAATTTATGGACTTACTTAATCTACTTTTGATATGGTATCATTAAGGTTATAAACATAATCAGGCAATATTTTGAACAAATTTCGTACACAAGAAGCCGTGACAAGTAGGGGTTTAGCTTTTGCTTTACCCTTGTATAAATCAAACCGGATTCTTAGAGGATGTTTGAAAAGTTTTTAATGTATAAACAAACCCCTCTCCAAACCTCTCCCCGAAGCGGAGAGAGGCTTTGAAACCCCCCTTCCCTACGAGGGAAGGGGGGCAGGGGGGTTAGGTTTTTGGAGATTATCGGTTTCATCTAATACTTTTCAAACACCCTCTTATAGAATAGATTTATAGTATAAATTGATGTTTGTGTATATCAAGCGCATATCAAGGATAATTATATTCACTTAAAATCTAAAATTGCTGTGACACAACCCGAAAATTTGCGATCGCTCTTAGAATCCGTCGCCAATGGTACAATTAGCCCAGAGATAGCCTTTGACTCCCTCAAAAACTTACAATATGAATCTGTAGGTGAGTTTGCCAAAATAGACAACCATCGTCAATTAAGAACAGGTTTCCCGGAAGTAATTTGGGGACCTGGTAAAACACCGGAACAAATTGCTCAAATTATGGAAGTCATGCGCCACCGCACTTCCGTAGTCATGGCTACCCGCATTGAGCCAAAAGTATATTCTGCATTGCAAAAAAAAGTTAGAGGTATCCAATATTACGAACAGGCCCGAATTTGTGCCATTGTTCCTCCGGTGATTGAAGTCAGATTTCCTGGACAAATCGGGATTCTCTCCGCTGGTACTGCTGATTTAGCCGTCGCAGAAGAAGCCGCTGTCACTGCGGAACTTTCGGGTTTTTCTGTACAGCGTCTTTGGGATGTGGGTGTAGCCGGAATTCACCGTTTATTAAGTAACCGTCACCTGCTAGAATCATCATCAGTATTAATTGTGGTAGCGGGCATGGAAGGGGCTTTACCCAGTGTGGTAGCAGGTTTGACGGATTGTCCAGTGATTGCCGTTCCTACTAGTATTGGTTATGGTGCAAGTTTTTCCGGTTTAGCACCTCTCTTAACAATGCTCAATTCTTGTGCTGCTGGTATAGGTGTAGTAAATATAGATAATGGCTTTGGTGCAGCGGTTTTAGCGGGACAAATTTTAAGAACTTCAGAAAAATTACGCTTGACAGCAGAAACATAGTCAAGTGGCAGGGTAAAATAGAATATAATTGCTGTATTTTCTACTTCATAAGACCTCGCGGTAAGTGGGAAACGAGCGTGGCTTGGCTCCCAACAGAGGGAAGCGACACGAGGGATTTTAATCCCTGTGGTATG
>NZ_LJOQ01000079.1:10411-17211 GCF_001672255.1 Anabaena sp. AL09 | reverse complement strand
TTTGACGGTCGCAGCGAGATTAGATTAGGCTAAACCTTTAATCTAATTCTGTCAGTAGAATCTCAGTGGCTGTCTTCCCTGAGAGTGTCAATAGCTACTTTTACTATTTAATAGAATTTGTCAAGATTTTGCTTACAGTATTATGGAAAACCTGAATGATTTACTATTGCCATTTTTAGGCAATTTACACCAAAATATCACTTTTCTGGCTGATTACAGTCATATTAAAGACCCAGACCTTTTGGAGCAAATGCGACTTGGTTGGAATCACTTTATCACAACTGGGCAAGTTTGGGCGCTGTTTATTGGTGTAGTTGTTGGTTATCTGTTCAAAAGTTTAAGTAGTTTCGGCTAAATAGATTTTAGATTTTGAATTGATTTTCAGGAAAAATCTCTCAGGGTGTTTTCAAGGTTGCCAGCAAATATAATTTGCTACTACACAGGCAAAGTCGGCTTGCGTATATTAACACAAAAACAAGGGCTTGAAACCCATGAAGATGTATTTTCTGTGTGTAAAGGCGGTTTCTAACAGCAAAATACAACATTGAATCTGCCTATCTTCTAGTATCTATTAGCACATTTTTCCTCTGTTCAGATTTATGACCGAAAAACAAACTTGGAGTCAGCGGTTTGAGTCCGCGCTGCATCCGGCGATCGCTCGTTTCAATGCGAGTATCAGTTTTGACATTGAACTCATCGAATATGACATTACTGGTTCTCAAGCTCATGCCAAAATGTTGGCTCATACAGGGATAATTTCCTATACAGAAGGGGAAGCACTGTTTAACGGTTTAGAACAAGTTCGTCAAGAATATCGTCAAGGGCAATTCCAACCCGGTGTTGATGCCGAAGATGTCCATTTTGCCGTAGAAAAGCGACTTACGGAAATTGTCGGAGATGTAGGTAAAAAACTTCACACCGCCCGTTCTCGCAATGACCAAGTAGGTACAGATACTCGATTATACCTCCGCGATCAAATTCACCAAATTCGCCAGCAATTACGGGACTTTCAGACAGTCTTAGTTGATATAGCCGAAAAAAATGTCGAAACTCTGATTCCTGGCTATACCCACCTACAACGCGCCCAACCAGTAAGTTTAGCGCACCATTTACTGGCATACTTCCAAATGGCACAACGGGATTGGGAACGCTTGGAAGACGTTTGTAAACGAGTGAATATCTCCCCCTTGGGTTGTGGTGCTTTAGCGGGAACAACTTTTCCTATTGACCGCCACTATACAGCCAATTTATTACATTTTGACAATGTTTATGCTAACAGCTTGGACGGAGTGAGCGATCGGGACTTTGCCATAGAATTCCTCTGTGCTGCTAGTATCATCATGGTTCACCTCAGCCGTCTGTCCGAAGAAGTGATTCTGTGGGCATCTGAAGAATTTCGCTTCGTCACCCTCAAAGATAGTTGTGCCACAGGTTCTAGCATTATGCCCCAAAAGAAAAACCCCGACGTACCCGAATTAGTGCGCGGCAAAACCGGGCGAGTATTTGGTCATCTGCAAGCCATGTTAGTAATTATGAAGGGTTTACCCCTGGCTTATAACAAAGACCTCCAAGAAGACAAAGAAGGCATATTTGACAGCGTGAACACAGTCAAAGCCTGTTTAGAAGCAATGACAATTTTACTGCAAGAAGGTTTAGAATTTCGTTATCAGCGATTAGCAACAGCAGTCACAGAAGACTTTGCTAACGCTACCGATGTCGCAGATTACCTTGCAGCCCGTGGTGTACCCTTCCGCGAAGCTTATAACATCGTTGGTAAAGTGGTAAAAACCAGTATTGCCGCTGGTAAACTACTCAAAGATTTGCAGCTAGAAGAATGGCAACAAATCCATCCCGCATTTGCTACTGATATTTATGAAGCCATAACCCCACGTCAAGTAGTTGCAGCTCGCAACAGCTACGGAGGCACAGGCTTTGTCCAAGTTAGACAAGCTCTTCTCAACGCCCGGACTCAACTCATTGTGAAATAATTTCTAAGTTAGGAAACAGGAAACAGGAAACAGGGAACAGGGAACAGGGAACAGGGAACAGGAGAATTTTCTTCTTCCTTCTTCTTTCTGAACTCCTGATAGCGAAGCGTGGCGTTAGCCATACTCCTGACTCCTGACTCCTGACTCCTGACTCCTGCTATATGAAAGAGTAAAATTTAACCAGACATACTAATCAGCAGCGTCCATTGCTGCTGCGCCTGTGTCTTCCTCTTCACTCTTGGGCGGTCTTTGTTGGAATCTTCTGCCCATTCTACCTGTGGTGGTCCGTTTACGAAACTTTCTGGCGTAGGCCTGGTTTCGTAGCGCCTTTTCTTTTTTCGGGTTACGGCGCTTTGCCATATTCACCTCATTAATAAACAACAAAAAATTGGCATCTAGGCATTACTTAGGCCATATTAGCTACCGATATTATTGATATACTTTTTTAGCCTAGTGCAGCAATCAATACACTTTAAATAGCATACCATTATATCGCACTAAAAAGTCTAATGTCAACCAGAATTTAGCGATCGCAAACTCCTAGGGGCGTAAGGACTGCGCCATCATCAAGGTGAGGAGGAAAATTCTATTCTAACAACCCAATTAAATTTAATTTTTTATACTTAAATAATAAAGAATTCGACAGCGATGCCTACTAGCAAGGCATCGCGGATTTTAGATTTGCGATTCATCTGTAATCTAAAATCTAAAATCCAACCAGCGATTTAATGGTTTACCGCTGCTGCTTCCCGTGCTGCTGCTGCTTGATCTGGGTGAATACCCAAGCGTGTGAGGTTAATTCGTCCCTTATTGTCAATTTCTCGCACTTTGACAATCACCTCATCACCAACAGCTACTTCATCTTCAACCTTGCCAACTCGATAGTCAGCAAGCTGAGAAATGTGAATCATGCCTTCTTTACCGGGCAAGAATTCCACAAAAGCACCAATGGGTATAACTCGTGTCACACGACCGATGTAAACATCCCCTTCATGGAGTTTACGGGTCATGCCTTGAACGATGTTCCGCGCTCTCTTCGCCCGGTTTTCATCAACTGCGGAAATGGTGACAGTACCATCATCTTGGATGTCAATTTTTGCACCAGTTTCTTCAGTGATCCCCTTGATGGTTTTCCCTCCAGGTCCAATGACTAGACCAATCATGTCAGGATCAATCTTGATGGTCAACAGACGTGGAGCATAGGGTGAGGTTTCTTCCCTGTGTGTGTCAATAGTCTGGAGCATTTTTTCCAGAATATGTAACCGGGCAGGTTTGGCTTGGTTGACAGCTTGGGCAATTACCTCTAAAGGCAACCCAGATATTTTCATATCCATTTGCAAAGCGGTAATCCCAGTATCTGTACCGGCAACTTTGAAGTCCATATCACCTAAAAAGTCTTCAATGCCTTGAATGTCGGTAAGGATTCGCACTTCGTCCCCTTCCTTAATCAAGCCCATTGCCGCACCACTCACAGGTTTAGTAATTGGTACACCGGCATCCATGAGGGATAGGCTAGAACCACAAACTGAACCCATTGAAGTCGAACCATTGGAAGAAAGAACTTCCGATACTACGCGAATTACGTAGGGAAATTTTTCCTTGGATGGTAGTACAGGTAACAATGCCCGTTCTGCTAATGCACCATGTCCGATTTCTCGTCTCCCAGGGGCGCGTAATGGTTTGGTTTCGCCGACGGAGAAGGGAGGGAAGTTATAGTGATGCAGGTAACGTTTGGTTTGTTCTAGTTGCAAGTCATCGTTGAGGTTTTGGGCATCTCCGGGAGTCCCAAGGGTACACATTGATAGTACCTGAGTCAGTCCCCGATTGAATAAACCGCTACCATGAACTCGTTTGGGTATTATGCCAACTCGACAAGATATAGGGCGGACTTCATCAAGTTTGCGACCATCTACGCGGACATTATCTTCGACAATTTGACGGCGCATGAAGTATTTAGTAATACTTTTGAACGTATTGCCAAGAGCTTTAGAGTTTGCTGTAGCAGCAATGCGAATGGGGTCTTCTTCTGGTAAAGCTTTAATTTCATCAGCAATACTATCTTCAACTGCGTCCAAAGCAATATCACGATCAGTTTTAGTTAACTCAAATTGCGCTAAGATTTTTTTAATCTCATTACTAGCGCGATCGCGGATATAGTTTTCTAATGTCTGATCTGGTTCTGGTGGTGCTTCTTGCACCAGTTTGAGACCTAGTTCATCCAGTAGATCTAACTGAGCCTGAATTAAATCCCGAACTGCTTCGTAGCCAAAATCAATCGCTTCAATAATATCTCGCTCTGGCAATTGATTTGCACCCGCTTCCACCATGATTACCCCATCTGGTGAACCGGCGACGACTAAATCCAAATCTCCCGCTGCAATTTCTGCATAGGTAGGGTTAATAATAAAATCATCCCCCACTAAGCCTACTCGCACTGCGGCCATGGGTCCATTAAAAGGAATTTGGGCAATGAGGGTAGCAATTGAAGCACCTGTTACTGCTAACACATCAGGGGGGACTTGCTCATCCATTGACATGGTTATTGCCATAACTTGCAAGTCATCCCGCAACCATGAAGGGAATAAAGGACGGAGTGGACGGTCAATCAGCCGACTGGTAAGAATTGACTTTTCCGGTGGACGACCTTCTCGGCGCATAATTCCCCCAGGAATTCTTCCCGCTGCGTACAATCTTTCTTCGTAATCTACGGTCAGTGGCAAAAAATCAATGCCTTCCCGCGCTGCTGACCTTGTAGCCGTTACTAAAACAGTTGTATCTCCTGATTGTATCAAAACCGACCCACCTGCTTGGGGGGCTAGTAGGCCAACCGTCAGTCGAATATCCCGTCCATCAAAGGATATTGACTTTTCAAATTCTGCCATTCAGTTTTTTTTCCTTCTCTTACGCGATTCTCACTCTGTGGCAATCCTAACATTTATGCAGTCTAGACGGCTTCTGTAATGAACAAACATACAACAAAATTCTCTAAGTTAGCTGTACAACGGGCTTCATATCTGGGTTTGTCTTCTAAGTTATCTTTTTGCTGAACGATTTAATAATATTTTATCAATCAATTAAGAGGTAAGTAACTGCATTGCAATTGCCCCTGTCATTAAAAAGGAATAGATTTATAAGTAGTATATGAACCAGATAATGAGGTGATTATAGAATGGATAACATAGCCAAATATCGAAAATATATTCAAACCTTACTAACAGATTATGCCAAAGATGATATTTGCACAGACGAAGTAGATGTGGAACTCATCTTTGATACAGAACGCGACCATTATCAGTGGATGAATGTTGGTTGGGAACATTTAAATCGCGTTTATATGACGGTGATTCACTTCGATATTAAAAACGGCAAAATTTGGTTACAACAGAATTTAACAGAAGAAAATCCCGCTGAAGATTTAGTAAAAATGGGTGTTCCCAGAGAAGATATCGTGTTGGGTTTACATCCTCCTTATAAACGTCCATATACAGATTATGGAGTGGCTTAAAGAAGGTCATTTATTGTCTGAATCAGGATGTCCAGGATTAAAGGATTTACAGGATTTTTGTATGAATTTGGATTTTGATGATTTGAATAATTAAATATTTTTGTCTGAATCAGGATGTCCAGGATTAAAGGATTTACAGGATTTTTGTATGAATTTGGATTTTGATGATTTGAATAATTAAATATTTATTGTCTGAATCAGGATGTCCATATTTGCAGGACATAGGATTGCTGAATAAAATATTTGATGGTGAAAGTAATGTAATCCTATTCATGCTTAATAAGATATTTTTATCATCATTCACAGAATTGTCAGATCCACAGAATTTGGTGATTATTAAAAATATTTAATCTCTTGATCCTGTAAATCCTTAAATCCTGGATATCCTGATATGGCTTGCGCCACGCTACGCTATCATACTTATTCAGATTCATCCATTATGGGTTTTTGAGCAGAATGCCGCACAAAAATAATTTGAACATTATCATCAAGAATGGTAAAAATAATTCGATATGTGTTTCGTCCCTTTCCATATATGAGTTGTCTGATTTCTTGATCAAAAAAATCATTTTCAAATGCTAGAGAACAACGAGAAGGCATTTTTTCTAGAGATAATATAGATTTATATAATCCCTCTAACCATGTTCTACCCTTTTGGTGAGAAATATTACTAAACCAGAAATAAGCTTCTTCTATGGCTTTTTGTGCTTCTGGTTGGATGATAATTTGATATTTCTCATTCATTGGAATTATCTAATTTATTAAACAATTCATTAAAGAAATCTTCGGCTTTTTTACCTTTACCTTGCTGCATTTGTTCTAAACCTAGTTTAATACCTTTTAAGGTTTCTACTAACTCAGCCGCATCTAAAAGTTCTTGATAAGATTCTGCGTCTTGAACAACTAACTCGGCTTTTCCGTTGACAGTGAGAACTAAAGGGTGTTTTGTTTGTTTAATCCGTTGTACAAATTCAGTGGTATTCCGTTTAAAGTCAGTAAGGGAATGTATATCTTTAGCAAGGTCTATCATGGTTATAATTTTAATTAGCATCTAATTCGATGTTAATTCAATCTGGTTGTGTTTGTCAATATATTTTGTCAGAATCAGGATTTCCAGGATTAAAGGATTTACAGGATTTTTGTTGGGATTTGGATTTTGATGATTTGAATAATTAAATATTTTTGTCAGAATCAGGATGTGCAGGATTTAAGGATGTACAGGATTTTTGTTGGGATTTAGATTTTTATGATTGGCATATTTGCAGGACATAGGATTGCTGAATAAAATATTTGATGGTGAAAGTAAT
>NZ_LJOQ01000079.1:0-10406 GCF_001672255.1 Anabaena sp. AL09 | reverse complement strand
AAATATTTAATCTCTTCATCCTGTAAATCCTTAAATCCTGGATATCCTGATTCAGACAATAAATATTTAATCTCTTCATCCTGTAAATCCTCAAATCCTGGATATCCTGATTCAGACAATAAATATTTAATCCCTTCATCCTGTAAATCCTTAAATCCTGGATATCCTGATTCAGACATTTTCATTATATCTTTTGTTGGGTTGCGCTGTCGCTTAACCCAACCTACATGACTGACATTTTCACGGCTTAATTAAAGATTCCTCTGACTGACGATATTTAGCAATTAATTTACGTCTTTTTAGGGGTGGATAAACCAGCATAGAAAGTGCGGGTAAACTAGTTGCATTTAGTGCTAACAAAATAAATGTGTTAAAGCCTATTATTATTCCCGTTCCCACACTAATTCCCAATCCTAATATGAGTAGTATTAGTATATTAGTAAACAAGTTTTTAGCCTCTTTAATCATTTCCACAGCCAGACACACAGCCAGACACACAGCCAGATACACAGCCATAACCATAGCCCCACCCACAGCCCCACCCACAACCAGTAAAAACATCGCAATTAAACGCCAATAGGGCAATTTTCTCTTCTCAATGGGTAAAGCCGCCGTCTGCACCTTCACCATTAAAGTATGACTCGCAGGATAAGCATTACTATGAAGAATCAATTGACGTTTATACTGCTTATCTGCCATCAATTTACTCGTATCCACCTCAACCTGACAACGAATATTATTCCTACTAAACTGAGCAGGTGTAACTGAAATCCAAGCATGATTATCTGGTGTATGGGGAGGGTCTTGAGGATGAGGTGCAACTTCCCATTTACCTTCTAATAAGGTATCTGGTATAGGATTTTCAATAACAATAACCCTAGTTAATTTTTCCCCTAATTTATATGCTTGAAACTCTAAAACTGTTTCACTAAAATCAACTCCTGGTACACGAATAACATCAAGGGGTTTGAGTGATTCTAAAGCTAATTCTGCATTAGTAAATCTGTCTTTTTGCTTCGGTTGTACCATTTTTTCCAACCAACCGATAAACCGCAAACTTAACTGGGGTAAAAGATGACGAAATTTAATCAAATAAGGATCATCTTCATCTTGTAATTGATCTATTTTTGTTGACTTGATTCCTGTAAGTAAACAGATCAAAGTTGCACCCAAAGCATACAAATCTGTAGCATTTGTGGGTTTAAACATTTGCTCTGGGGGAATAAAACCAGGAGTTCCTTTAAGAACACTACTTCCAGCCACATCATGACTACCAATACGAGCAAAACCAAAGTCAATTAAATAGACATTGATTTGTTCATCTACTAAAATGTTTTCTGGTTTAATATCTCGATGAATTACCGACGGTATCCGATTTTGTAAATATACCAGAATTTCTAATATCTTAACTGCAATTTGTTTAATTTCTGCTGGTGAAAAGCTGCGAGGTTCTGCTAAAGTAGAACCATGAATATACTCTTGAACTAAACAAAAACCATCGGAGGTTTCAAAGGAATGCAAGTAACTGGGAATACCAGGATGATCTAATCCTTTGAGTACCTGTATTTCTCGTGCGTGGGCTTCTGAACCGGACCAATTTGAACCCGCTTGAGCAAAACAAAACTGTTTAATTACTTCTTGTTGCCCTGTGTTAAGATTTGTTGCTAACCAAGTAATTCTACCACCTTCCCGGTTGCGTCCTAGTTCTCTAGTAACCTCATAGCCTTGTGCTTGGAAATCTGGGTAGCTGCTCATATTTCTAAGAGGGAATAAGTATAACAGTATATTTTGATTTTACTATAAGTAGGGATTGTTGAAAATCAGACTGTAAAAGTTTTGTTTCAGTCCAACGTTTGTTACTATTTAAGTTAGAGGGACAGATTCAGTATCTTTCGCTCTAGCTAAAGATGCGACAGAACAATTAAAAAAATAATTAGTATATTTGAACATGGCAACTTTACACGGAACTTGGATACTAAATAATCGAAATAGCTATTTCTTTATTTGGGGAGAAACTTGGCGTTCTTCACAGGGACAGACTGAAGTATCTGCTGAAATTCCTTTACATCCATTGGCTATGACATCAGGGGAATTAAATGAATGGTTAGAAGCATCTAATTTATCAATTGCTCATTTAATTCAACCATCTAATAATACTAAACAAAGAATTAAAAGTAAATCAGCAACAGAAACAAAATTACATATTCATTCACAAATAATTTCTTTACCAACTTATTTTTTAGAAAATAAGAAATCAGAACTGACAACAATTTCTCCAGTTCATTCTGTCAGCGTAGATATAGATTCTCCATCTTCACAATATTTACATCCTTGGCAAATTGATGGTTTTTGTCTCACTCCGGCATTAGCAATTCAATTTCTCACATCTTTACCTTTGAGTACAAATGATAGTAAATCAGCTTTATTAGGAGCAGATATTCATTTTTGGGTACATATTTTTAGATGGCATTTAGACTTAATTTCTCGTTGTAAATTTTTACCAACTGTTGAAAAACAAGATAGTAATTTAATTGCCAAATGGCAGGTACTTTTAGATAGTGCTGTAGATGTCACTAGGTTAGAGAAATTCGCCTCACAAATGCCCTTAGCTTGTCGAACATATCAACAAACTACCGAAAATATAGCAATTGATTTACCATTATTACCTCAAGAAATTATATTATCATTTCTCAATAATATTACAGATAATCAATTGCGGTTAATGGTTGGTTCTCAATCTCCTCTTGAACCTAGAATCATGATGTCCTTACCTGCGGCATTACAGCAATGGTTACAAGGATTAATTAATGAAAATAATATAATTGATGCAGCAGGAGGAGAACGTTTAGAAACTACATTAAAAGCTTGGACTTTACCATTACAATATCAACTTACAGGTAAAGCTTTATTTAGAACTTGTTTTCAATTGCTGCCTCCAGAAAATGAAGAACCAAATTGGAGTTTAAAATATTTTCTCCAAGCAGCAGATAACCTAGAATTTTTAATAGACGCAGCGACAATTTGGCATCAATCTGTAGAAAAATTAGTTTATCAAAATCGCACAATCGCACAACCTCAAGAAACATTTTTGCGAGGTTTGGGTTTAGCTTCTCGATTGTATCCGATAATTACCCCTAGTTTAGAAACTGCATCTCCCGAATTTTGTCACCTTACCCCCATGGAAGCTTATGAATTTATCAAAGCTGTAACTTGGAAATTTGAAGATAGTGGTTTAGGCGTAATTTTACCTCCTAGTTTAGCAAATCGGGAAGGGTGGGCAAATCGTTTAGGGTTAAAAATTAGTGCCGAAACTCCTCAACAAAAATCAGGACGCTTGGGTTTACAAAGTTTATTAAATTTTCAATGGCATTTGGCAATTGGTGGACAAACAATTTCTAAAGTTCAGTTTGATAAACTGGTAAAATTAAATAGTCCTTTAGTCGAAATTAATGGTGAATGGGTGGAATTACGTCCCCAAGATATTAAAACTGCCCAAACTTTTTTTAGTTCCCGTAAAGAACAAATGTCTCTTTCCTTAGAAGATGCTTTACGCATTAGTAAAGGAGATACTCAAGTAATTGAAAAATTACCTGTTGTCAGTTTTGAAGCTTCCGGTGCATTGGAAGAATTAATTGGGACATTAACTAATAATCAAGAAATTCAAACTTTACCAACTCCTGGCAATTTTACCGGACAATTAAGACCTTATCAAGAACGTGGTGTAGCTTGGTTAGCGTTTTTAGAAAGATGGGGTTTGGGCGCTTGTTTAGCGGACGATATGGGATTAGGTAAGTCCGTGCAGTTTATAGTTTTCCTACTTCATCTCCAAGAACAAAACGCATTAGAAAAACCAACTTTATTAGTTTGTCCTACTTCTGTTATGGGCAATTGGCAAAAAGAAGTCAAAAAATTTGCTCCTACTCTTAAAGTTTTAGAATATCACGGTGATAAACGCCCCAAAGGTAAAGCATTTACAGAAGCAGTTAATAAACACGATATAGTAATTACTAGCTATGCACTGATTCACCGCGATATTAAGTTATTGAAAGCAATTGAATGGCAAATAATTGTTTTAGACGAAGCCCAAAATATCAAGAATTCAGAAGCAAAACAATCACAAGCCGTCCGGCAATTAGAAACCACATTTGGTATTGCTTTAACAGGAACACCTGTAGAAAATAGATTACAAGAATTATGGTCTATTTTAGATTTTCTTAATCCTGGATATTTAGGGAATAAACAATTTTTCCAAAGACGGTTTGCTATGCCGATTGAAAAGTATGGTGATACTGCTTCTTTAAATCAATTACGTTCTTTAGTTCAACCTTTTATTCTGCGACGGTTAAAAAGTGATAAGGACATTATTCAAGACTTGCCAGATAAGCAAGAAATGACGGTTTTTTGTGGCTTAACTTCCGAACAAGCTACACTATATCAACAATTAGTAGATGAATCTTTAGTAGCAATTGAATCTGCGGAAGGGTTACAACGTCGGGGGATGATTTTAGGATTATTAGTGAAGCTAAAACAGATATGTAATCATCCTTCTCAATATTTAAAATTAACAACTTTAGAAAAACATCATTCAGCTAAATTACAACGACTAGAGGAAATGTTAGATGAAGTTTTAGTAGAAGAAGACCGCGCTTTAATTTTCACACAATTTGCTGAATGGGGTAAATTGCTAAAACCTTATTTAGAAAAGAAATTAGGACGGGAAATATTCTTTTTATATGGTAGTACCAGCAAAAAACAAAGAGAAGAAATGATTGATAGATTCCAACATGACCCCCAAGGACCACCAATTATGATTTTATCGTTAAAAGCTGGTGGTGTGGGCTTAAATTTAACTAGGGCAAATCATGTATTTCACTTTGATAGATGGTGGAATCCCGCAGTTGAAAATCAAGCCACAGACAGAGTATTTAGAATTGGTCAAACTCGCAATGTTCAAGTTCATAAATTCGTCTGTACTGGGACTTTAGAAGAAAAAATTAATGATATGATAGAAAGTAAAAAACAACTCGCAGAACAAGTAGTAGGTGCAGGAGAAGATTGGTTAACGGAAATGGATACAGACCAACTTCGCAACTTATTAATATTAGATCGGAATGCAGTCATCGAAGAAGATGAAGTTTAAGGAAGATATGACAGAAAACATAGACCATGACCGGTTATTCAAAGAACTAATATCAACTTTTTTCATAGAATTTATAGAATTATTCTTTCCTCAAGTTCTCGAATATATAGACACTGAATCAATTATATTCTTAGACAAGGAAATATTTACTGATGTTACCGCAGGAGACAAATATGAAACCGACCTGATAGCCAAAGTTAAATTTTTAGGTCAACCTTCTTATTTTGTGATTCATATTGAAGCCGAATCAGGTGCAAGGGCGAAATTTAATCAAAGAATGTTTCGTTATTTTGCCAGATTAGATGAAAAATTGGACTTACCAATATATCCCATAGTGATATTTTCCTACGACTCACCCAAAACCGTAGCCGTAAATAACTATCAAATCAACTTTCCTGATTTTCAAGTGCTAAAATTTAATTATCAAGTAGTGCAACTGAATCAACTCAACTGGCGAGACTTTTTAGCCCGTCCAAATCCAGTTGCATCGGCTTTGATGTCAAAAATGAGCATAGCACCAGAAGATAGGCCAAAAGTCAAAGCAGAATGTTTAAGGTTATTAGTCACCTTAAAATTAAATCCAGCCAAAATGCAATTAATATCAGGTTTCATTGACACATATCTGAGATTGAATAAGATAGAAAAAGAGAAATTTCAAATAGAAATAGGTACATTAATCAAAGAAGAAAAGGAGGAAGTTATGCAAATTGTCACCAGTTGGATGGAAGAAGGAATTGAACGAGGAATTGAACGAGGAATTGAACGAGGAATTGAACGAGAAAAAAATTTAATTCTCCGTTTAATTAATAGGAAGTTTGGACAAATTGATCGAGAATTAGAAACTGAAATTAGAAGTTTAAATATAGAAATCATTGAGACTTTGGGAGAAGCAATATTTGATTTAGGTACTGTGGAAGATTTGCAAAATTGGTTAGATAATCTTTAATATATGAGTAACGAAACCTTACAAGCAAGTCGGGAATGGTGGTCACAAAGATGGCTCGATTTACTGGATTCTTACCGATTTAAAAAGCGCTTAGAACGGGCAAGAAATTATTCTCGACAAGGAAATGTTTTGAGTATTAAATTTAAAGCTGCGAAAGTATTAGCTAGAGTACAAGGTAGTGAAGCAGAACCTTATAAAGTTTCTTTATCTCTTGATGCTTTTAGTGAGGAAGAATGGGGTTATGTTGTGGAAACAATGTCTCAAAAGGCGATTTTTGCGGCTAAGTTATTAGCGGGAGAAATGCCACAAAATATTGAAGAAGTTTTTATCAGTAATGGTTTATCATTGTTTCCCTTTACTCTGACTGATGTTCACAGTAAATGTTCTTGTCCTGATAAAGCCGTTCCTTGTAAACATATAGGTGCAGTATATTATCAATTAGGCGATCGCTTTAGTGAAGATCCATTTGTATTATTTCAATTACGTGGACGCACCAAAGAGCAAATTATCAGCGATTTACGTCAATTACGCAGCACTAAAAATGTAGAAACAATTCAAGAAATATCGGCAATTCAACCAGAAGTTTCTGAACATCAATATCCCGTTAAAATAGATGATTTTTGGCAATATAATCAGCCGTTAGAATCGTCTTTAGTAGTTATTTCACCTGCTGTTAGTGAAACAGTATTAGATGTATTAGGGACAATTCCCTTAGCGAAAGATGAGGAAAATACAACTAATTTACCTGCTAGTGATTTAGTGATGAAATATTTAAAAGCCATTTATCAAGATGTGAGTCAAAAAGCATTTCTAGCAGCGATGAATGTGGGACAATAAGTTTTTCTTCTCTTACTTTTTACTCCTTACCCATTCCCTAACAGCTTTTCTAATTGCCCTTCTACCATTTGCCCGATTTTGTTCAATTATTTGTGGTAAATCCCGAATTTCTAAACTAGGAAATACTAAACTTTTCTCAGATTCCAGATATTCCCCAGCTTGCAAAAGGTAAATCTTCAATTCGCCAGAATCATAACACCAAATCTCAGGAATTCCCAAACGAGCATAAATAGAAAACCGATTTAAAGATTTACTAGTAACATCAATTTCTAAAGCCAAATCAGGAGGTGGATCTTTTTGCAAATCTAAATCTAACCGACCCCTAACTAATGCTTCATTTTGAAAATAAAAACAATCATCAGCTTCAATTCCTGCCATTTTGCGTTCTTGCTTCCACGTGGTAGAACCCAAACTTTCATAGTCTAAATTCAACTCTTCGGCAATATCTTCAACCGCAGTGCTGATAACTTTTTTATAATACTCGTGTTCTGGTAAAGGTGTCATAATTTCCAAATTTCCATCATCATAAGCCACTCTAGCCGCCCGATGTTCTCCTAAATCTTGCAGCAGATTCTCAAATTGTTGCCAACTGATGTTATAAAGCATAACTCTATCAGCGCGATGTTTGGTGATGATCATTTGTATATCTAAGAATAAAATACAAGTTAATTTAATTATAGCAAATGAAAATTCGGATTTTTTTAGGGTGCGTCAAAGTTGATAACTCAGTAATAATGAATATATTTTCAACATCTGACACACCCCAAATTGTCAACTAGAATTGATAAGAAACACCAAGAGAAAAAACAGGATAAATATTCAACCAATTCAGATCGCTTTCTTGTTTTTTCCTTTCCGCTTCGATGTTATTGTTAATTTTCTCTTTTAAATCGGGCGTTGCACCAGGACCAAATTCAGGTGTTAATACTACTTTTGGGGAACCTGCAAACATTACACCTAAACTTGTGGAAAATCCCCAATGTTTACCAGGTTTCACAGCATTACCCCAACCAATACCAAGATATGGGGCGACACTATTGCCCAAAGAAACCTTAGCTTTCACTGATGTCAGTTGAGTTGTAGTATCATAATCCACACCATTGATATTAATTTTTCCACCATTTTTGGCTTTCCCAGTTCCTTCTATATTATTGTCCTGAAATACCAAGCCTCCAGTCAAACGGAAACCGCCATTTTTCCAAGGATGGTAGTCAGCGAGGGTGGATATATTCAAGAGGTTGATATCTGCTTTATAATCAACATCGGACAAGCTAACATCTCTACTTATACCTAAGCCATTAATGCCTAATTTAGCATTGACATTAGGTGTTATAGATTTAGTGACTGTTGCACCAACACCTAATGTACTAATTTCAGGTGTAATTGCCCAACCTCTGGTTTTTACAGAAGTTTGGCTCATTTCTTCGGTAGGTTTAGATTCTTGAGTAGGTTTTGACTCTCCCCTCTGTGGTTTTGATGGAGTAGAACGCTCAGTACAGCGAGAATTTAAAGGATAACTTTTGCAAAATACATCTAAATCCAGTGGTACTTTTGCTAGTAAATCACCAGCATTATAACTGAAAGTTCCTGGTTGAGGATGAGTTTCAGTTTTTTCAGGAGTGATTGATGTGGCAATAACTTCATTTGTAACTACTGGCTGAGTAATTGGTTCTACAACAACTTCCTCAGCTATAACAACTTGATTTATTGATGTCCCCATTACCAAACCAGCAGCAACTGTTAATACAGATGTGCCGAACTTTAGCTTATTCATTGCTTAACCCTGAGTAAGATTGATTTGTTACATTATATATTAGCAGCAATGTTTAATTATTGTAAGTACCTGTGCAAAATTTATTTTAAATTTTTACTCTTACTTAATAAAGCTTAATGTGTAAACTTACACAGAAAACCACAAAAAAAGCCCTTGCGGTGAGGCAAGAGCTATCAAAAGCATTATATTCTCAGTAATGAAATTAAGCTAAAAACAACCTAGTCGAGGTCAGGCATAAACATTACTGGTTCTGTTTCACGGTTAATACCCTTCTCGAACCCACCAGCAGCAGCACGGGCGCGGCCTGCGTGCCATAAGTGACCAATGAGGAAGAAGAATCCTAAAACGAAGTGTGAAGTCGCCAACCAAGCGCGAGGAGACACATAGTTAAAGGAGTTAATTTCTGTAGCCACACCACCCACAGAGTTCAAAGAACCCAAAGGCGCGTGGGTCATGTATTCAGCGGCACGACGAGCTTGCCAAGGCTGAATATCATTCTTGATTTTTTCCAAATCAAGACCGTTGGGGCCACGAAGAGGCTCTAACCAAGGACCACGGAAATCCCAGAAGCGCATGGTTTCACCACCGAAGATGATTTCACCAGATGGAGAGCGCATGAGGTATTTACCTAGACCTGTAGGCCCTTGGGCAGAACCGACGTTAGCACCCAAGCGTTGGTCACGAATCAAGAAGGTTAAGGCTTGAGCTTGTGAAGCTTCCGCAGCCGTAGGACCATAGAATTCGCTAGGGTAAGCGGTGTTATTAAACCACACCATGACAGAGGCAATGAACCCCATCAAGGAGAGCGCACCCAAGCTATAGGATAGGTAAGCTTCACCAGACCAAATGGAGGCCCGACGTGACCAAGCAAAAGGCTTGGTGAAGATGTGCCAAATACCACCGGCAATACAAGTGAAAGCAATCCAGATGTGACCGCCGATAATATCTTCCATGTTATCAACGCTAATAATCCAGCCTTCGCCACCGAAGGGAGCTTTAATTAAATAGCCAAAGATAACAGCGGGGTTGAGTGTGGGATTAGTAATCACACGCACATCACCACCACCTGGAGCCCAGGTATCATAAACTCCACCGAAGAACATAGCCTTCAGCACCAACAACAACGCACCACATCCTAAGATAATCAGGTGGAAGCCGATGATGTTGGTCATTTTGTTCTTGTCTTTCCAGTCATAACCAAAGAAAGCAGAATATTCTTCTAAGGTTTCCGGACCACGAACAGCATGATAAATACCGCCAAAGCCTAGAACTGCGGAGGAAATCAGGTGAAGTACACCGACAACAAAGTAGGGGAATGTATCAAAAACTTCACCACCTGCACCAACGCCCCAACCAAGTGTGGCGAGGTGAGGAAGCAGAATCAAGCCTTGTTCATACATAGGCTTCTCTGGGACGAAGTGAGAGACTTCAAACAAAGTCATTGCTCCAGCCCAGAAGACGATTAAACCAGCATGGGCTACGTGAGCGCCAAGTAGTTTACCAGATAAATTGATTAAACGGGCGTTGCCAGACCACCAAGCGAAGCCGCTGGATTCTTGGTCGCGTCCACCACTAATAACTCTATTAGAGAGCGTTACCACGTGGGAGTACCTCCTCTGGGAATACGAACTGTTCGTGGGGTTGATCTTGAGGAGCCATCCAAGCGCGGATACCCTCGTTTAGTAAAATGTTTTTGGTATAGAAAGTTT
>NZ_LJOQ01000078.1:2642-6254 GCF_001672255.1 Anabaena sp. AL09 | reverse complement strand
AGCATCTTAATTTTTGAATTGACTTTAGTTATTATGTACTACTTTAAGGGCTTTTTTGATCTGTGACAGTTTGGGGTGCGGAATGTGGGATGTAAGATTTAGTGCTAGTTTCAGATGCCCACATTGCTTTATGTGGAAAATAATTTAATAGAAAATCATAAACATCTTGGTCATCGGCTTCATCAAGTTTTTGCAATGGTTCATAGCTAACAAGATATTCAACAAAAAACTCAATATTTAAGATGTGGTTTTTTATCGTTTTAGCTGAAAGATTCACTTTTTCTAACCATGCTTGAAAACCCTCGATAATCGGTTGATTATACTTTTCTATTTTGGCTACTTCTTTGTTAAAGTCACTCATAATCTACTATAATTCAGATAATTAAGCCCGTTTTGCTAACAACGTAGAACTATCACCTTGATGAAATTTGATTTTTCCTTCCAGTTCATTTTCGTCTTCCAATTTTAACCAACCACTACCAGAAGCCTCATCATTTTCATCATTGCCTTCCCAAGTAAATTCTAATTTGTTAGCATTGCCATCTTTAATGATATCCCCATCAATATATCCAGTAACCAATCCAAACTGAAACTCCCCATTTCCTTGTTCATCAATTTCAATATAAGCCTGTACTTCCATATTAAAATATCCATCATCCCAATTCGACATTTCATAAATATGCCAAGTTCCAGTAAATTCCATGATTTTATGCTCCAGAAAATAAATTAAATATATTACATCATTCTTTACTAAAAATTTCCTCTAGGGTTAGGGGTTTACCCGCAAGTTCAGAAGCTAAATCTCTGAGTTTAAACAAAGTTTCAAAATGTCCACGATCCAATTGTCCTTTTTTGGCAAATGACAGGGTTCTCTTATCTAAACCAGTCATTTCCTTAGCTTTTTGAATAGATATGTTTTTGTCTTCCGTCCAATAACTAGAAAGGTCAACATACTTGGTCATAAAAATACTTAGCTCCTGTTGGATTCTTCATTAGCTATTAATTCATCCCATATTTGGTTAATTTTGGAGTTTATTGCATCCATTGTGATGGATTCCCCTTCATGATTAAGACGCTGACAGGCTTCATAAAACAAAATCGTTTGCTCTACCTGTGCGCCCTCGGTTCTACCTTGACGGTCGGCTATCCGTGACAAAATGCCTCTGATATCCCTATCAAGTTTGTAGTTAACACGGTCAGTTAGTCGGTTTCTTCTTGGTCTTCCCACAGTAGTTATTGTCATGTTTACGCCTTTATTAAAGCAAAATACATCAGTTATTTTTTATATTACATGATAATTAGTTTTTCACCTGTACAAAACACATAAAATTATTATAATAGTTATGACAAAGGCGATCGCTCTCCCGCGAAGAAGTTGCGATCGCCCAAACCATTTATCAAGGCTAATATCATCATGACACAAATAGAGAAAACCAACGATAGCTTGCGTGGCGAAGCCATAGACCAAAGTTACTGCACACGTTTTAGCGATGGTGTCAGTGGAATGAGTGTAACAGCTTTAGCTCAATTCTGTGGAGTAGATAAGCCAGCAATCACACAACTGCTAAACCAAATAAGTGATTCTGACCCGTTCACGAATGATCTAAAAATTTCGCTGAAACCCTATGCTGGCAATGACTGGAGGCTGTTAACGAATGAACCCTCCGGCAGAGTTTTCATTATTGACGAAGTTTGTCATGCAGTTTTGGAATATTACGCACTGGAGGCAAGAAAGTATAAGGGCAAACAAATAGCGGTTAACAATTATCGCATGATTGCCAAAGCTGGGTTAAGGGTCTTTATCTGGTCACAAACTGGGTACTCCCTAATTAATCCAAGCTCTCAGGGAATAATCAGCAAAGAAGAATTATCAGCAATGATCACCACCGCTATCGAAAAATCCCTGACTCCCATCACCCAACAACTCAGTGAGATTCAAGAGCAGATTCAATTAGTCCCCGGTGTTAAACCCAAACGTCCCTGGACCCTGCCAGCTTCCACGCCACCGGAAGAAGTGCCACCAGATTATGTACAGATTGAAGACGGTTCTTGGCTTTCTCCCGAAGGTTATCAATCTATACTGAGACAAAGCAGACGGTCTTTACCTTGGGATGTCCGCAGACTTGATGGTTCTTACTAGGTATTGTATTGGGGCAGTTCTGGTAACTGCCTCGTAATTCTTCAGGGAAAACTGATTTGGGGGGTAATAGCAAAGCACTCCTGCAAGCAGTTCGCTTTGTTCACCCCAAATAAGGATACTGTGGCGGTTTAGTTTTCAGTAGTTCCGCCCAGTATTTTACAGCATTGCATTTGGTAGTTTCTATGTCGCGTTGTTTGTGAACTCTGCCAATTTCTACTAGATAGTATGTCAGTTTAATAGCAGTAAATAAATGAATAAATCCCACTGCTTTAAAATGCTGTAAAAATAAATGTACGATAATTTGTAATTTCTGTTTATGTCGAAAATGCAGCCACCATTGCATTTGATGTATGGCAATACTATTCTGATAATTTAATATAGTTTCCACTGCAATTAGTTTATCTTTAACTTGATCATAAAACTGCATTTCTCTATCATAATCACCCGCTTGATTAGCTAAATCAGCATCATCAGCTAATTGATAGGCTTCACTGATTAATTTACCAGCAGTTTCTGACTGTTCCTGACTATAACCAAGTTTTGTATAGATACCAGCAGCGGCATTTGCTAATTCTGTAAACTCCTCAGCATCATGTAACCAATATATCTGTGCTTGCAGTTCCCCTAATGTCATTGCTAAATCGTAATTCATAGTTTCTTCTAAGAATGTCCAAAAGGTTGACCCCACAAATCCCACATTTCCTTATTGAAAGGACTGCGCCACATCTGAATCATCTTTTGTTCTAATGCTTGACGTGGCTTTCTATCTACCGGAGCATCCCACCAAAAACCAATATTAACCGCCGTCGTTATATCATAGCGATAATGATAGCTCAGACACCAGTGTAGAATCAGAGATAAAGAAAGCTATGCGCCGGGACGAGCCAGTTTTTTTATATCGTTGTGGTGGTAGGGTTTTGTTAGCTCCTAATGGATATTACTGGAGGATGATGGACGAACATCCATCAATGCGGATTTACCAGTTAGAAGTTAAACAAGATTAGCTGTTGTTACCTCTTTTTTGATGTTTAGACTGGAGAATAGCATTCTTGATTTCCTCAACTGGACAATGATTCTCGATCATTATTTTGACCTGTGGCACTATTCGAGCCGCAACAGGTAAACTGCGGTTTTTCCATTCTCCATCAATTTTGATTTCATAGTAATACCCCCATCGCCAATGCAGATGGTTTAAAGGATCTCTTTCACCACTTACTTTAGGATAAGTAGCAATTGTGCCGTCCTTGAGTTTTTTATTTTCTACAAATGGTGCAAGACTGCCAGAAGCAATTTTTTTCTTTTTCGTGAGGGAAATTTCTGTATCTGTGGATAAGTTATTTTCCCTTACGAATTTCTCAGTCTCGTTATTCGTGAGGGAAATTTCTACATCTGTGGATAAGTTATTTTCCCTTACGAATTTCTCAGTCTCATCATTCGTGAGGGAAACTTCTACATCTGTGGATAAGTTATTT
>NZ_LJOQ01000078.1:0-2614 GCF_001672255.1 Anabaena sp. AL09 | reverse complement strand
TCATCATTCGTGAGGGAAACTTCTACATCTGTGGATAAGTTATTTTCCCTTACGAATTTCTCAGTCTCATCATTCGTGAGGGAAACTTCTATATCTGGGGATAAGTTATTTTCCCTTACGAATCGTTCAGTCCCGTCATTCGTGGGGGAAATCTCTATATCTGTGGATAACTGGTTTTCCCTTACGAATTTCTCAACTAAATCTTGGGGTGCGATAGCGAAGCGCTCCGTAGGAATCGCTAATTGATCTATTAGTTCATCATCTTGACCCCAAAAATAACACTTTAAGTCAGTGTGACTATTGCCATACTTGACAGAAAAATACTCACCGGGGCTTGCTTCTATAATTTCCCCAACTCTACCGTTAAGAATGTACTCACCAGTTTTAAATTCGGGTCTGGTAATTGGTAATTCAGAAGAGGGAACGGGGAATAGGGAACAGGGAATTTCAATTTCCCAAAGTCCGGGCATACCTCGCGCTGGGATTGGTTCATCAAGTATTTCTACATTTTCCAACTTCCAGGCATAACGGCCAACTTCCCACAGTCCACACCTTAATTCTGTTTCAGTTTGTTGACTGATAAACTCTTCAGTCATTTTGATACAGTCGGTAAGTTGAGCGATCGCTACCACAGATCCAAAAGGTATTTCTTCCCCTACTAATAAATCAGATAATTGATTGACTTGATAATCCGTTGTTTCTTGCCTAATAGCTGCATGAATAGTTATTTTCCCCCGATAATTAGTAGCTTTACCCCTGGTTTCATAATGTTTATACCTACCTACCAAAGAAGCCCAAGGTTGATGTAGAGTAATTGCTTTAATTTTGCTAGTTGTCGGAGTTGTCGGAGTTGTCGGGGTTAATAATTCTGACTCCTGATTAAGCAATTCCAGCGAATTCTGCGAGATAACAGACTCTTTTGAGGGCAATTTCTGCTTGTTGAGGTGTAACTGCTCGTCCGTAGAGGTCAACGCAGTGCCGTCTGTTTTTGATATGGTGTCCTGTAGCGGGATAAACGGGAGTTGCACTGATAGCATCTCGCCAGTGTCCGCTAATGGGTACTCCACCCAACCAATCGGGAATCCCATCATCCACCCCGCGACTGATGGATGTAGTTTGTCCCCCTTGTGAATGAATGGCCGCAACTTCTGCTCCAATCTGTTTGTGCCAGCCGGTCTGCACCCCGTTGAGCCTTTGGGATACGTCGTAGGAGTAGGCAATAATGAACAGCCTTTCTCTTTCATGGGGTGCGCCGAGTTTCGCTGCTGATATGATTTGCGGATCTTCCCAGAAATATCCAACCATTCGCAGTCCTCCAAGAACCCCTCTAAGTCCGTTTCTGATAAGTCCTGCGGGGTTTTCAATAACAATGAAATCAGGTCTTCCTGTAGCGATCGCTCTGAGAGCATAGAACCACATTCTTGATTCTGGATGTTCAAGCCCTGATCCATTTCCGGCAATGCTTGTACCTGTGCAGGGGAATCCAATTGTGTACAGATTAAATCGTCCTGGTTCTGGTTGCCAGTCTGTGATATCTGAGTGGATGGCAATTTTGGGGAATCTGTATCTAAGGACTCGTTGGGCTTCTGGATTGTTTTCGATAAAGATTGTGGTTTGAATGTTTGCTCCTGCGGATTTAATTCCCAGTTCAAATCCACCAATTCCTGCGAAGAGTGCGGCGTGAGTAAGCATGAATCCAACTCCTCTATTTTTGACAGTTGCAATTCTTCAATTTGTGTGAACGAATAAGGGACTGTTACCCACCCGTCCCAATCAACTGTAAAACCTGATTTACCTACTTTGTTAATAGCTCCCTTACGATTCTCTTTTTTGGAAAATATCCGCTGTCCTACTGTAAAATTATTCTCAGTTTCTTTGACTAATTCTTCAGTAGGTAGTTGGGATAATTGAGATAATGAAATTCCCTGTTTATTTTCTTCTAAAAATTCACTAGAATCTAGAACAATTTCATTCCAATACGGATCATATTGGTGCAATCGTTCTAGATTACCTATTTCGCTAGAATACTGTTCAGTTGAAAATAAAAGGGGTTCACAATTAGATACAGAAGTATTTTTAGATTTAGCCATGACTATTAGCCTCTAATCTTTGAACTACCAAAAAGTGCAATTATGCAACATTAGAATCTTCTGACTGTCCACCAAGATATTTTTCTCTTATTGACATCCATTGTTCATGAGGAATAGCTTCTATTTCTCGTTTGCGCTCCTGTACTTCTTTGTTTTCGTTTTCAGTTCTATCAACCTTTCTCATTGACATTTTTTGAGATAAACAGCGAGTATTAATTTGAACTTGTACAGTATTACGCCAAGTTTCTCGGTTTAATAAATCCAGTTTTTGACAAATTGCTGGTAAAAAGCGAGTGTCAAAATTTTCAAGGTTGATGTTGCCCCATTTCTGATGAAAAGATTTGCAAGATGGATTTTGACAAGCTACATTTTTATCTTGGTTGTAGTTGTAGTCAGGAATAATCTTTTCCACTAGGTGAGGCTGTATAAATCCGCTAAGTAGGTCGGCGGAAAAGTTTCTAACTATGTAACGAAAAGTTAAGAATGGTTATTTTTGTTAAAATGAATACGTTCTGTACTGTATT
>NZ_LJOQ01000077.1:0-39655 GCF_001672255.1 Anabaena sp. AL09 | reverse complement strand
GTGCCGTTTTTCATCCCCTGTCTAAAGCACGAAAGACGGAACTTCGTTCCTGTTTCTCAGGGGCTTTCAAACTTTCCGGGCTATCTTGTAAGTACCTTTTAATTTCAGAGTACCTATACCTTTTTTATCAGAAAAAGTAATTGCTTTTCTGGTTTCAGATAACTTCCAGCCGCTAACTTTATATTCAACTGAGCGGCAATTCTTTTTGAATTTCGGGAAGCCCTTTTTACCCTTAACTTTCTTTTTACAATTGTCGTAAAATCGAGCTATTGTACTCCAAGAACGTTCCGCAGCAGATTGTCTTGCCATTGAATTAAGTTCATCCGCAAAAGGAAATTCAGATGCCAAAATCGCGCAATATTTATTGAGATCATATTTCGTCGCACCTTTGTTATCCATCCAATATCTTAAACATTTGTTTTGGATGAATTGAGATGCACGAATAGCCTCGTCTATTGCGCGATACTGCCTATCTTTTCCTTTAACTTTGAACTCGTAAATTATCATGGTTTCGACCTAAACACCACGAAGCTATGCTAACTCACGAGGCATAATCTTGTCAACAAGAAAACTTTCAGTAGAGGATGAAAGCCTAGTCTCTTATAACCTTTGCGCGTTATTAATAGCTATGTGTACCAATTTTAATGGGTACGACAGGACTCGAACCTGTGACCGTCCGCTTAGAAGGCGGATGCTCTATCCAACTGAGCTACGTACCCATGAAGCCTTCACAATCATAGCTAAAATTGTCTAAATAAGCAAGAGAAAATTAAAAATTTCCTAATTTCATTCAGAGGGAACAGGGAACGGGCAACAGGGAACAGAAAAAACTCATGTTTTTAACCGTTTATTTGCCACAGAGATAACCGGGGTATTACAGAAAAATCAATTTCCCGATATATCTGGCTTTAACTGGCTATTGTCTATCACACAAGTACGTAAATGCCAATTATTTCATCAATTCTGTAAACAATATTACATTCAGAGCATTTACCTAGTTAATCTCTATGAGTAAATCTTACGACAACTCATCTGATCTCAAGCCCACCTACTTAACTACTCAAAACCTTGTTCTTTGCTGTTTTAGCTGGACTGTTTTAGCATTGTTATACTTTTTGTTGTTCAGTGCCAAAATCCCTGACCCAGAGCAAGCAGGAATAGAAGTTCGCGCCCAGAGGTATGTAATTGGTACAAATATTTTTGAAGCTGTGGCTTATTTGGGTGCAAGTCTCTTATGCTGGAGGAACTGGCGGAGTACCCAAATGGTTAGTAGTGGAAAAGTCTGGCTCTCAATCGGGTTAGGAATGTTTGCTTATTTTATAAGTGGACTCGTTTTCGGCTATGTAGAAATCGTCCTAAAACAAGAGCCAGATGTATCTATTGCTGATATATTTTTTGTCCTCACATATTTATGTTTAGGGACTGGTATGGCTTTAGCCTTGCTTTCTCGCCGCATTCATCTAGACCCATGGCAATGGCTAATTGTGGCAGCAGTTGGCGCATTAGGCAGTTTTCTCCCTTGGTTGATTGCTCAAAAAGAGCAAACATCAACTGAACAGATAGCCTTTTTTCTCAACTTGTTTTACATAGTTAGCGATGTGGCATTATTAATTATTGCCACAACTATGCTGCTGGCTTTTTGGGGACGTAAAGTCTCCTTGTCTTGGCGAATGATTGCCGCAGCCGCATTTTCGCTCTACATTGCAGATATGTGCTTTAAATTCGCCCAAAGACCTAATTATCAAAGTGGAGACATACTAGTACCGCAGGGCGGAAGTCAAAAGTCAAAAGTCAAAAGTCAAAAGTCAAAACTAATATACAGTAGGCTTTTTGGCGATTGAATATGGTTGCTTTATTTACACCGTGATGTACTAGAAGTATTCTGGGTGTTTAGTGGAGTGTTATTCGGTCTGGGTGCTGTTCTAGAATACGACGCATCATTGAGTCTTAAAAGCCGAGACCGTGGACGCAAACGAACTTAACAAATTTTGGTGTCTACCGTGAGAAAATTAACAGATTCTGACAAACAAGAAATTCTCAAGCTATATCGAGAAACTGCGGAAACAACCTCGACTTTAGCAGAACGCTATGGTGTGAGTAACTCTACAATTAGCCGTCTGCTTAAAAGTACCTTACCAGAAGAAGAGTACGAATTTCTCGTCTCTTTAAAACGTGCTGCTAGAACCCCTGAAGGCAGAGCGCAGGTAAGTTATGAGCAGTTACCGCTGTTGACCCAACCACCATTGGTAGTAGAGGCTTCTAGCAGCGTCAGCAGTGGTGGGGAGTTATTGAACCCAAAAGTAGAAAAGCCCACAATAGAAGCATTACCAGAACCAGAAGCATTACCAGAAGCATTACCAGAACCAGAACCAGGGAATGATTCTGATTTTGATTTTGATCAACCGATTCCCGCTAATAGACGGGTGAAAACACGCTCCTCAGCAGTGGAAAAACCCAAGCTTCCTGTTATCAAGGAAACTCCTATTGTCAAAGAACTGGAAATTGTTAGACACAAGCCAACGGAAACGCCAATTGTCCCCAAACCAAAGATAGAGGTAGAGGTAGAAACTCGATATTCACAGCCGAATCTGTTTGCGGAAATTCTCGATGAAGATTTGTTGGATGAACCTGATGATTTAGAAGATGACGATTTAGATGATGATTTGTATGAGGATGAGGAGGACTTTGAGGACGAAGACTATGAAGCTCCAAAACCCCTAGTTACTAGACGGGGAAATGGGGAAGTATCTGTACAAGTTTTACCATTGTCAGTCGCTAATTTACCGAAAACTTGCTATTTGGTAATTGATCGTTCTGCGGAGTTAATTACCCGGCCACTCAAGGATTTTGGTGATTTGGGTCTCATTCCTAGTTTGGAAAATCAACAGAAAACACTGCCGATTTTTGATAACCATCGTGTAGCTAAACGCTTTTCTACTAAGCGCGATCGCGTGATTAAAGTTCCCGATAGTCAAATGCTCCATAAAGCTAGTAGCCATTTACAAGCTAAAGGGATTACGCGACTGTTGATTGATGGTCAAGTCTACTCATTGTCTTTGGTCTAAGGCAATGCGAATATTTGCTGGTTGGAGTAGTTAGCTACTCTAACCGCCGCTTGATCAAGGTGGCCTCTGACCATGTTAAAATAAAAATAATATTCATAATTCCGACTGATTTTAAGTAGTTTATTTAGCCAAATAGGTGCTATTAATTGCTTAATTTTAATTTTGTCTACCGCTTTATTCAGAAACGTATCTACCGTAATGGTTAACTCTGCTGCTTCTCCTACGACCAATCGTCAGCCTTCTAAAGTCGAAGGTATCAAAGAAAATAGTAATTTTTTGCGTGAACCTGTAGCGACGGAAATCCTTGAGGACACTACCCACTTTAGTGAAGAAGCAATTCAGATTCTCAAGTTTCACGGTTCTTATCAACAGGATAACCGTGATAACCGCATCAAGGGTCAGGAAAAAGATTATCAAATGATGCTGCGGACAAAAAATCCCGGCGGGTTAGTACCTCCTGAGCTATATTTAGCTTTGGATAAACTGGCTGATGAATATGGTAATCATACCCTCAGAGCTACTACTCGCCAAGGCTTTCAGCTACATGGTATCTTAAAAAAGAACCTGAAAGCGGCGATCGCTACAATTGTTCAAAATCTTGGTTCAACTTTGGGCGCTTGTGGTGACATTAACCGCAACGTTATGGCTCCTCCAGCCCCCTTTAAAAATCGCTCAGAATATCAGTATGCTTGGGAATATGCCCAAAATATCGCTGATTTACTTTCTCCCCAAACCGGTGCTTATTATGAAATTTGGTTAGATGGGGAAAAAGCCATTAGCGCTCAAGAACATCCAGATGTCAAAGCAGCCCGACAAACCAATGGTAATGGTGCAATCGTTCATGATTCTGTAGAACCTATCTATGGAACTCACTATATGCCCCGCAAATTCAAAATTTGTGTCACAGTTCCTGGTGATAATTCCGTTGATTTGTATTCTCAGGATTTGACGTTGGTAGTGATTACCAATAAAAAAGGCGCATTAGCAGGATTTAATATTTTTGCTGGTGGTGGTTTGGGGAGAACTCATAATAAAGAAGAAACCTTTGCCAGAGCCGCTGACCCCATTGGCTATGTAGCCAAAGCTGATGTATATAATCTTGTAAAAGCTATAGTTGCGACACAACGAGATTATGGCGATCGCACGGACAGACGACACGCGAGGTTAAAATACTTAATTAATGATTGGGGTGTAGATAAATTCCGCACTCAAGTCGAAGAATATCTTGGTAAACCCATCGAACCTTTTAAACCTCTGATCCAGTTTAAATATAAAGACTTTTTGGGCTGGAATGAACAAGGCGATGGTAAACTCTTTTTGGGTATTTCCATTGATAACGGGCGTGTGAAAGATGACGGAACATTCCAACTAAAAACCGCTTTGCGGACAATTGTTGAACAATTTAACCTGCCTATTCGGCTCACAGGTAATCAAAACCTGCTATTTTACGATATTGCACCAGAAGATAAAGCAGCAATTCAAGAGATTCTGGATAAATGTGGCGTTGTTGCTGATCCTAGCCAAATAGCAGCATTAACCCGCTATGCTATGGCTTGTCCGGCTTTACCTACTTGCGGTTTAGCAATCACAGAATCGGAAAGAGCCATTCCTGGAATTTTAGAACGAATTCGGGCTTTATTAGATAAATTGGGTTTACAAAATCAGCATTTTGTGGTAAGGATGACTGGTTGCCCTAACGGTTGCGCTCGTCCTTATATGGCAGAATTGGGTTTGGTGGGTAGTGCTGTGGAATCTTATCAAGTATGGTTGGGTGGTTCACCAAATCAAACTCGGTTAGCGCAACCTTTTGTGGAAAGACTGCACCACAATGATCTGGAAAGTTTTCTAGAACCGATTTTTGTCTTCTTTAAAAAGTCGCGGACACCGAAAGAAAGTTTTGGGGATTTTTGCGACAGATTGGGTTTTGATGCAATTAGGGAATTTGTGGCTGATTACACACCAGGAGATCCTACTAGCAGCGGTAAGTCCCGTCACCGCATCAGTCTGCGGGATGATTTTTACGCGCAACTCAAGGAAACGGCGGAAAAGCAAGAACGACCGATGACTGATTTGGTACATGAAGCTTTGGAGGCTTATTTCCAAACTCTGTAGGAATATATTCTCACGCAAAGGCGCAAAGTTGTTTTTGGGGTTTTTGCGTGAGATTTGATTAGTGAAAAGGATGACTAGCAGTGTCAAGTATCGAAAAATCCTCAAATTTAAGAGATTGTCAAAAAGTTTATTGATTGTTATTATATTAATGAGTCCTTTTTTCCACTCTAATTCAATTAACTCTCGAAAATTAACGCTCGAATTATTTGCGTGTGCTTCCACACGAGGGACATTTTTCAACCAAATCTCAAAACACAAATAACACAAATAAGGTAAGAATGGGTGGGAGTGTGCAATCACAAGGATTGCAAAAGGACTTTAAGGAAGCAGCACCAATGGTCAATTCGTAGCATTCACAACCTAACTTTAAGGCTGCGCCTTGAAGAATCACTCAATAGCTGTATTGTAAGTACATACAGTAGTTTAGTGTTATTCACAATTTACCATTCTTGATGGTGGTAGTTTGTGATGGGAGTTGTAATGCACGTAAAAAACCAAAGTTGCAAATCTACAAAATTCGCTTCTCAATTTTTTTCTTTGCAGTTAACTCTCTTCAAGGGCAGTCTCCAGTAAAATTATGGAGAATGTTACCGATGAAAATTCCAAATAGCTATCGCGCAGTAATCGAACCATCCAAGCTGACTGAGTATTTACTAAATACTGAACATAAACGTGGTGGGACAAAAGCGAAATTACTACTCCAATTTGGCTATTCTCCCGACAACTGGCAACAGCTAGAATCAGATATACGTAAGTTTCATTTAACGGTAGATGTTAATCTGATTAAAGAAACTGCTTATGGTACAAGATATGAAATTAGTGCGAATCTATTTACTCCTATCAATAGACCACTTCTTGTCAAGACAGTTTGGCAAATAGATACAGGTAAAGATTTTCCGCGATTGATCACTTTATTTCCTGATTAGCAAGCAATATTGGAGGCTGCAATGAATTTTACCCTTTACTCAGATGTAATTTTATTGCGTGATCTTCCTGAAGAAAATGTATATGCTGGGGACATTGGCACAGTAGTTGAACAACATGATGTTCCCGGACTAGAAACAGGCTACAGTGTTGAATTTTTCGATATGCTGGGCAATACAGTGGCGATTGTAACCTTGCCAATGAGTTACTTTCGCTTACCAAATAGTACAGATAGACCCGCAGTTAGGCTGATGACTCATCCTGCGTAGTCTATTTGTACAAGGGTGTTTTTGCCAGGACTATTGAAAGTTCGGGGAGTCTTAAACCATACTCCTGGATTTTTTTAAACTGTCACTGGTTGACGAACTTCTACCACTTCTCCAGTTAAACTAAAAGCCCGAACTTCGGTAATTTTGACTTTGACTATTTGTCCTTTAAGTTCATTAATATCACCAGTAAAGAACGTAAGCCGATTTCCGCCGGTTCTTCCCATGACTTGATTTGTGTCTTTGGTGTTTTGAGCTTCTACTAATACTTCTTCAATGCGGCCAAAGTAACGTTGCGATCGCTCGGCTGCCTTAATATTAACTAAATGATTCAATCTTTGCAAGCGATCGCTTTTTACCTCTTCACTGAGTTGATTATCCCACAAAGCCGCAGGTGTGCCAGGACGGGGTGAATAAGCCGCAGTATTCACTAAATCAAAACCGATATCTTCCACCAATTTCAAAGTATTTTCAAACTGTGTTTCTGTCTCACCGGGAAAACCCACAATCGCATCAGCACTAATTGACGCATCTGGCATATATCCTCTAATAGTATCAATAATCCGGCGATATCTTTCGTGTGTATAACCCCGTGACATAGCTTTCAAAAGCTCATTGTCACCAGACTGAAAGGGAATATGGAAATGTTCGCATACCTTGGGTAAATCTGCACAAGCTTTAATTAATCTTTCTGTAAAATAACGCGGATGACTCGTGGCAAATCTAATGCGTTCAATGCCCGGTACATCATGTACATAATGAAGTAAATCTGTCAATGTGTGCAGGTGACGACCTTCGGGAGTAGAACCGGGTAAATCTCGTCCATAAGCGTCAATATTTTGACCCAAGAGCGTAATCTCTTTGTACCCTTGTCTCGCTAACTGTTCAATTTCGGATCGAACCGCTTCTGGTGTGCGGGACTGTTCCACACCACGAACGTTAGGAACTACACAATAAGTACAACGTTCGTTACAGCCATAAATGATATTTACCCAAGCTGTGACTTGACTATCCCGACGCGGTTGGGTGATATCTTCAAAAATGTGAACTTCTTCGGTAGCGACAACTTGATTACCTGCAAAAACCGACTCTAGCAAATCTTTCAGACGGTTAGCGTGTTGTGGTCCCATGACTAAATCTAATTCTGGCACCCGTCGCAATAAAGCTGCCCCTTCTTGTTGGGCAACACAACCAGCAACAATCAAAGTTAAATCAGGTTCTTCCTGCTTGCGTTTGGCCTGTCTACCTAAATAAGAATATACCTTTTGTTCCGCATTATCCCGAATGGTGCAGGTGTTGTAAAGGATTAAATCTGCCTGATTTGGGTCTTCTGACCACTCAAAGCCCATGTCCTCTAAGATGCCAGCCATGCGCTCAGAGTCGGCCTTATTCATTTGGCAACCGAAGGTAATAATGTGGTAATGGCGTTTAGTGGTCATTGGGAATTACGCTTAGTTAGTAATGTATATCAAATCTGTTTATTATTCAGTTTACAACTTTTCTGGCAGAAACAGGCTCATTGAACAGAAGTTTCACACCTTTTATATCTATATGGATAATAACAGCTTTCATCACATTTTCCCTAATTTGGTTTGTTCACTACATATATATAGTAGTAATAATCGAAAGTTTATGGCTAACAAAATTATAACCAATCACCAATAAATAATGATCAAAAAATTAAATCTTTTGCAAATTATCTGCATTAATATGGATGATTTGGCAAAGGTATATTCCTTATACAGCAAGATATACAGCTACGATTTATATCATTAATAATCGAAAAATTAAAAAAATATAAATTGCATTTTTACCCGAAAAAAAATGATAGGTTGTATACAGAATTGAATTTCGCTCGGATCTGGAGTAGTCGGATTAGTCTTACTCCAGTTTTTTATCCTCAAATCCCTGATAAACAAGAGTTTTCAGGATAATTTGCAGAAAAGTTGAGTACAGTTGAATATCAAGAAAACCCAATAAAAAGATAGCTGAAATCCTTACAGGTATTGAGTTTGAGATGAGTACAAAGACATCCTGAACCCCTAACTATAAATACTCGTACCCCTCACTATAAATACTCGTACCCCTACCTGAAAAAATCTTTTTTAATTTTTGTATCGTTGCAATGCAAGGATTTAAGGATTTGAGTACAAACATAATAAATCCAATAAGTTCTATCCTTTGCAAACCAAGGGAGGCAAAAAAAGGGACTGCTATAAATCATTTATCGCCAATCACTTAACGCTCCTTAACAAAACCAAGTTAGCAGTCAAAAGTGAGTGGAGGGATGAGATTAGCACCATGTCTAAAATAATTTAGATATTGGCAGTAGTAAAAGCATCTCCCACAGTGGCTCTCAAGTCCACCTCCAACAGCGAAATTCAATGACACTACCTGCTACAGATATTCTCACCTCCGACTTTGAAAATGCCATTATCGCCCCTGCTACATCTGCTGCTTGCGGTTGCGACAGCACCACAACTCCAGAAATGGATGAAAAACTCATAGAACGCATTTCTAAACACCCCTGCTATAGTGAAGAGGCTCATCATCACTATGCACGGATGCACGTTGCCGTTGCTCCAGCTTGCAATATTCAATGTAACTATTGTAACCGCAAGTATGATTGCGCTAACGAAAGTCGTCCTGGAGTAGTGAGTGAATTACTCACACCGGAAGAAGCTGCCCATAAAGTGTTAGTAATTGCCGGAAAAATTCCCCAAATGACTGTGTTGGGAGTTGCCGGTCCTGGTGATCCTTTGGCTAATCCAGAAAAAACTTTTCGGACTTTTGAATTAATTGCCGATAAAGCACCAGATATTAAATTGTGCTTATCTACTAACGGTTTGATGCTGACAGAACATATTGATCGCATCAAGCAATTAAATATAGATCACGTTACTATCACCCTTAATACCATTGACCCCGAAATAGGTGCAGAAATCTATTCTTGGGTTCACTATAAACGCAAACGTTACAGAGGGATTGAAGGGGCAAAAATTCTTCTAGAAAAACAATTGGAAGGATTGCAATCTCTCAAAGAAGCTGATATCTTATGCAAAGTTAATTCCGTAATGATTCCAGGAATTAATGATCAACATTTGGTAGAAGTTAATAAGGCTATTCGGGAGAGAGGCGCATTCTTACACAACATTATGCCGCTAATTTCTGCACCAGAACATGGTACTCATTTCGGTTTAACTGGTCAACGTGGACCAACAGGAAAAGAACTGAAAGAAGTCCAAGACAATTGCTCTGGTAACATGAAAATGATGCGTCACTGTCGCCAGTGTCGAGCCGATGCGGTAGGATTATTAGGAGAAGACCGTAGCCAAGAATTTACTAAAGATAAGTTCATGGAAATGGCTCCAGAATATAACTTTGAAACTCGTCAAGAAGTTCACGAAGGGATTGAGAAATTTAGAGAAGAAATTAAGGCTGCAAAAGATAAAGCATCAACTGGTAAAAAATCTGCTGATAGTCCTAAAATCTTGATTGCAGTAGCAACAAAAGGTGGTGGATTAGTTAACCAACATTTCGGACACGCCAAAGAATTTCAAGTTTATGAAGTTGATGGTAATGAAGTTCGTTTTGTTAGTCACCGCAAGATTGATCAATATTGTCAAGGTGGTTACAGCGAAGCAGCTACCGCAGACAATATAATGAAATCAATTGCAGATTGTAAAGCAGTCTTGGTATCGAAAATAGGCAATTGTCCCAAGGAAAAACTAGAAGCAGCAGGAATCCAAACTGTTGAAGCCTATGACGTAATTGAAAAGGTTGCTTTAGAATTTTACGAGCAATATGTTAAGGCTAATGGGTAATTCAATTTTGGATTTTGGATTTCGGATTTGATAGACTCCAATCTAAAATCCAAAATCTAAAATCTAAAATCTCCGAGGTAAATAATCATGGCTTACGAAATTACTAGCCAGTGTATTTCCTGCAAGTTGTGTTTATCTGTTTGTCCTACCGGTGCAATTCAAGAAGTTGACGGTAATTACTGGATTGACTCGGAACTTTGCACAAATTGCGCTGGTAGTATTCACACCGTGCCTCAATGTAAAGCCAGTTGTCCTACTGTTGATGGTTGCGTTAAACAACCTAGTGATTATTGGGAAAGTTGGTTTGCTACTTACAACCGTGTGAGAGCAAAGTTAACCAATAAGCAAGACTATTGGGAGAATTGGTATAAATCTTATTCCCAAAAGATTGCCCAACAATTGCAAAAGCATCAAGGACAAATAGTTATATAGGTGACAGGTAACAGTTAAGAGGAAATAGGAAATAGAGAATATTTATATTTATCTTTCTTCTGAATTTCTGACTCCTGTAAGGGCGAAGCATTGGGAAAATAGTCTTCGACAAAACCGATAATTTATCGCCCCTGTAAGGGCGAAGCATTCAGAAAATAGTCTTTGACAAAACCGATAATTTATCGCCCCTGTAAGGGCGAAGCATTGGGAAAATAGTCTTGGACAAAACCGGTAATTTATCGCCCGAATGCTTCGCCCCTACTTTATACTTTTATATGGAAAATCATGCAAAATAATTGTATCTATCTTGATAATAATGCCACCACTAAAATAGATCCTCAAGTTGTTGAGGCAATGATGCCTTATTTGACGGACTATTATGCTAATCCTTCTAGTATGCACTCTTTTGGTGGACAACTTGGGAAAGCTGTAAAAATAGCTAGAGAACAAGTTGCTGCTTTACTGGGAGCAGACGAATCAGAAATTGTTTTTACCAGTTGCGGAACTGAGGGCGATAATGCTGCTATTCATGCTGCTTTATTAGCTCAACCAGAAAAACGCCATATCATCACTTCCCAAGTAGAACATCCCGCAGTTTTAAATGTCTGCAAACAATTAGAATCTAAAGGTTATCAAGTTACCTATTTGTCAGTAAATGCTAAGGGACAAATGGATTTGAATGAGTTAGAAGCTTCTCTAACTGGTAATACTGCTTTGGTAACAATGATGTATGCCAATAATGAAACCGGCACGATATTTCCAATTGAAGAAATTGGTGCTATGGTTAAGGAATACGGCGCTCTCTTCCACGTTGATGCAGTGCAAGCGGTAGGCAAAATACCCTTGAATATGAAGACCAGCACCATAGATATGTTAACTATATCTGGTCATAAAATTCATGCTCCTAAAGGTATTGGTGCTTTGTATGTGAGACGTGGGGTTCGTTTCCGTCCTCTCTTAGTTGGTGGACATCAAGAACGAGGACGCAGAGGCGGTACAGAGAATGTTCCCGGAATTATTGCTCTTGGCAAAGCTGCGGAATTGGAACTGTTACATTTAGAAGAAGTATCTCAGAGATTAACAAAGTTGCGCGATTATTTGGAAAAATCTCTTCTAGCTAAAATTCCTAATTGTGAAGTAAATGGTGATATCAAACATAGATTACCAAATACTACAAATATCGGTTTCAAATATATTGAAGGTGAAGCAATTTTGCTCTCTTTAAATAAGTACGGTATTTGTGCTTCTTCTGGTTCTGCTTGTACTTCTGGTTCTCTTGAACCTTCTCATGTTTTACGAGCTATGGGTTTGCCTTATACTACTTTACATGGTTCGATTCGCTTCAGTCTTTCTCGCTACACAACCGAAGCTGAAATTGATCAAGTAATAGCAGTAATGCCGGAAATTGTTGACCGTCTTCGAGCCTTATCTCCCTTCAAAAATGATAATGCTGATTGGTTACAACAACAATCCGTAGGGGCGAAGCATTCGGATGATAAATTATCGGTTTCTCCCAAAGGCTTTTCTCCGAATGCTTCGCCCGTACATTAGTCATTAGTCATTAGTCAGTAGTAAGTAAAAACTGACTGCTGACTAATCAAAAATTACGAATCACCGATCTAAAATCCAAAATCTAAAATTAACTATGTGGGACTACACTGATAAAGTATTAGAGTTATTTTACGATCCCAAAAACCAGGGTGCTATTGAAGAAACTGGCGAAGCTGGTGTGAAACTGGCAACTGGTGAAGTGGGAAGTATTGCTTGTGGTGATGCTTTAAGATTACATTTGAAAGTTGAAGAAGCAACAGATAAAATTCTCGATGCTCGGTTTCAAACTTTTGGTTGTACCAGTGCGATTGCTTCTTCGAGCGCTTTAACTGAAATGGTTAAAGGTCTGACTTTAGATGAAGCTTTGGGTGTGACAAATAAGGAAATCGCTGATTATTTAGGTGGTTTACCTCAAGAGAAAATGCACTGTTCTGTTATGGGTCAAGAGGCTTTAGAAGCTGCGATTTATAATTATCGTGGCATTGCTTTAGAGGCACATGACGATGAAGAAGGTGTCCTCATCTGTAGTTGTTTTGGGATAACTGATGCTAAGATAAAGAAAGCAGTTGCACAAAACAATCTCTTCAGTGCAGAGCAAGTAACAAATTATGTAAAAGCTGGTGGCGGATGCGGTTCTTGTTTAACGAAGATTGATGATATAATAAGAGAAGTAAAGCAGGAAGCCGCCAACAAAAATCTCTACAGATACAAGGCAAATGCTAAAACAGAAATTCCCAGTTCAGAGCCACAAAAACCATTAACTACAGTTCAAAAAATTGCTCTGATTCAAAAAGTATTAGATGAAGAAGTCCGACCTGTTTTAATCGCCGACGGGGGAGATGTAGAACTTTATGATGTTGAAGGCGATAAGATTAAAGTCATTCTTAAAGGTGCTTGCGGTTCATGTTCTAGCAGCACAGCCACTTTAAAGATTGCGATTGAAGCGAGATTACGCGATCGCATCAGTAAAGAAATTATTGTCGAAGCAGTTTAGTAAACAACAGCTAATAGTCAGGGTTTAGCAGTGCTAAACCCCTACAACTGACAAAGAAAAAATCCTTACAACCTCATAAATACCATGAACAAAACCAAATTGTCTGTAGAGCGATCGCCTCCATAGATAGCGACGTTCTACAAACGCTCACCGCCGTAGAACTTTGGCCGTGAGAACCAGACAAAACCACCAATTAACTAATTCTAGGAAACACGAACAATGACTGAAGAAAAAATTAGACAGATAGCTTTCTACGGCAAGGGCGGTATCGGTAAATCTACCACTTCTCAAAATACTTTAGCCGCTATGGCTGAAATGGGTCAACGCATCATGATCGTAGGTTGCGATCCTAAAGCTGACTCTACCCGTTTGATGCTTCACTCCAAGGCTCAAACAACCGTTCTTCACTTGGCTGCTGAAAGAGGATCTGTTGAAGACCTAGAACTTCATGAAGTAATGCTCAAAGGTTTCCGCGACGTTAAATGCGTGGAATCCGGTGGTCCAGAACCCGGTGTAGGTTGCGCCGGTCGTGGTATTATCACCGCTATTAACTTCCTAGAAGAAAACGGTGCTTACACAGACTTAGATTTCGTATCTTACGACGTATTGGGTGACGTTGTATGTGGTGGTTTTGCTATGCCTATCCGTGAAGATTAAGCTATTTTGTCTGGGGTTTTTGTTAATACTATTGGTTGGGAATTTTGATTTTTTTATGCCCTATTTTTGCCCTGGGAAATTTTTGGGAAATGGGGTTTTTGTTTTGTTTTTTTCTTTTGTTTACCCTATTTTGTCCCTAGCGTCAAGAGAGATACATAATTTTTGATAGATGTGTTACTGATTGGTATTTTGGGAAGTTCGATGAAAATACCAGAAAATTATTTGATGTATTTGGATGTTATCTAGAAAATTTCTGGACAAAACCCATAAATATATGTATAATAATGTATCGTAATTAATTTGTGATTAATATAGAACTTTAATCATAACATCAAAAAAATCCATCTCATTTAGAGACTAAGGATATTGCCTTGAAGTTATCGGTGGTTGTTCTAGGTTGCTTAGGGTATTTAACTTAAATATTACCGGGGGGATAAGGATTTGAATAAACCTGCGAAACACAGCCAAAATACCGAACGACTTGCACGTTCCCTTCAGCCAAAAGATATTTATAATTGGTTGATGACAGTCGGATATTTTCCTGAATCTTATGTACTACCTCCCTGCTTTTACGTAGGTAAGCATCCCACTTACGGAAAATATTTTACTCCTAATACCAGGAAATATAAACCAAAAATAGCTCAGTTATGTGAGTTGCACTTCCCAAAATCAGATTTAACCGATAGAACTTTCAGTATTATTGATCCAGAAATTCATAATGATATAGCTTTTGAATTGGCTAACAATTGGGATCAAGTATTAGATATTCTCTTTCATCCACAGAAATGGATTTACTCATACAGTTTTCCTATACCGGTAGACGGATCGAATCTAGGTTCTTTAAGCAAATTGCGTTCAGGTAGAATGATATACGAGTATATTGAGATGGCTGAGAATGATTTAGTTGAGGAAGCTTATAGATATAAGTATTTAATTAGAACTGACATTAAGAATTTCTATCCATCTGTTTATACACATAGTATTGCTTGGGCATTTCACACAAAATCATTGATTAGAACTGGTAATAATCGTTATGATGATACTTTCCTGGGTAATAGACTGGATAAGTTATTTCAAAGTTCTAATGATGGATGTACTAATGGTTTATCAATAGGCCCAGCCGTTTCAGATTTAATTAGTGAGGCTATTCTTTCAGCAATTGATTTGGAAGTATCTCAAACGGTGAAAGAGCTTGATATTCTTGCCGTTAGATTCAAGGATGATTACAGATTTTTATGTAAATCAAAAAATGATTGTAAGATTGTTATAAAATCATTACAAAAACAACTAAAAGAGTATAATCTTCTTCTAAATGAAGATAAAACTGGTATATACGAGTTACCTGAAGGGCTTTTTCGTGAGTGGGTTTCAAAATACCATCAAATTCGACCACCCAAAGGTAAAAATCTTGATTTTAAAGAATTCAAGGAATTATACTTAGGTGTTCTACGTATTGACAAAGAAAATCCCGGTACAGGAGTAATAGACAGATTTATTTCCGATATTCTCAACAAGAAATATAAGCCTATTATTCCTGTAGATACACCCACTTTGAATAAGACAATTAGCTTACTGTTACTACTTGGAGAACGTAGAGTCAAGACTTTTCCAAAAATATTAGGTGTTATAGAGGCTATGATGATTCAATCTAATAATTCAAACTCTAAATATTTAATTGAAAAACATTTAAACCTACTACTTCAAGAATTAAGAAAAAATTGGGAAGAAAATAAATATTTGATATCATGGACATTATATTTCTTGAAAAGTAATAGTCTGAGAGTGTCAATAAGACAAAAATTTAATCATCCTGTTGTTGAATCAATTAAATCCAATAAGAGTAGAATCTTTACAAGTTGTAGTGATTTTAAGCTATATAGAAGAATATCAACTACCCAAAAAGCTGGGAGCTTGTCTTACCATCTTGATGTATTTAAACGATAAAAGTAGTTTGATGTATGAGCGATCGCATTTCCGGTGTTTTTGGTTATGAGAGCGATCGCTTTTCGGGTATTGTGGGTTTTGAGAGCGATAGCGAAGCGCTCCGTAGGAATCGCATTTCTGATGTTTTGGATTGAGATAGCGATCGCTTCTACTAAAAACGGTATAATACTTTTATTCTCAAGGATAATACTCATGGAAATCCAAGAACTTAAAGCAATAATCAAAGAAAGCATCCGCGAAGTTTTGCGAGAAGAAAGAATGTTACTTTGTCAAGTCCTCATACCCTATGTAAGTGACGAAGAACAAGAAGAACTAGATGAAATATTTGGTTCACCATCAGATTATCAAGATGAAGAATTAGTTGATATGACAGAGTGGGTGAAAAATGGCCATAAAATTTCGTAAGAATGCTATTAAGTTTTTAGAAAAGGCAAATCTTGAAGATGTTGAGAAAATCCAGGAAAAAATATCTCAACTTCTAGCTTTTGTCGAAGAACAAGCCATTATCCCCTTTACAGAACTTGATATTAAAAAAATGAAAGGAGATTGGGAAGGATTTTATAGATTACGTATTGGTAAAATCAGAATAGTTTTCACAGCTAATACCCAATCTGGTGAAGTTGAAATTTTCACAATTGGTGCAAGAGGAGATGTTTATAAATAAAAGTTTTTAAATTAATAAAGATGTGCATTGTGGGGATGCGATAGCGTTCGCGGTAGCGTCCCGGAGGGAACTAGCGCTCCGTAGGAATCACATTTAGTGTGTCCAAGTAAGTGATTTAATGCTTTAATTAGGATTAAGGATATAACTTTGAGAACTTTTATCAATTCAAAGATAAGGAGATAAAGATGCAAATTGCAGTCAAGCCAGATCAAGAAAAATACATTCTTGAAAAACTACAACAAGGTAAATATAAAAGCATTGACGAGTTATTATCCATAGCTTTTCAACTTTTAGAACAACATGATGAAAAAGAAAATCAACTCAGTGAATTAAGGCGAAAAATTGCTGAAGGAACAGAGCAAATTCGTCAAGGTGAAGTAATAGAAGGTGAATTAGTTTTTCAACAACTACCACAAAAGTTAAAATATGACTAAATTACTAAGAAATCAGGGTTTTTCAAATGCACATTATTACTCGTAAACGACTAAATGAATTTGCTAAACTTTATCCAGATACAAAAAATGCTCTATCTCAGTGGTATCAATTAATAAAGGAAAATGAATTTATCTCATTTGTAGAACTCCGTCAAATATTTCCATCAGCAGATCAAGTTGGTAAATTGACAGTTTTTAATATTGGTGGTAACAAAGTTAGACTAATTGCAGCAATTCATTATAACCGCCAAAAAATCTATATCCGTGCTGTGCTAACACATTCAGAATATGATGAAGGAAAGTGGAAAGAATAATGCAAACTTTAAACTTTGAAAAAACCATTAATGCTTGGTCATCCATTGCCGAAAATGTCTTTGTTCCTCACACAGAACAGGAATATGAACACTTAGTTGATATACTAGATTCTCTGATAGATCAAGTTGGTGAAGATGAAAACCATCCCCTTGCTTCACTCATGGAAGTCATCGGAGTTTTAATTGAAAACTATGAAAATGAACATATTCCTGAACTAGAGGATATAGATTAACTATTGGGAAGTAATTTTTAATTGCTGAATTACCCGCCATTTTGCATCATCCAAACTAACATACCCAAAATTTCTTCCACAGGTGGGAGAGCATAATCCATCAAATCAATAGTGACAAGATCATTTTCCAACTTCAGAAAACGCCATTGTGTACCACTACTAATTACACCATAAATAACGCTAAGAGAATTATTTTTAGCAGCATTAAATCTTTGCGCGGCCACCATCTCTGCAATACATTGTCCAAACCCAGTTCTTAAATCAGCCTTTTTTGCCTCAACAAACACAATTACCGGGGCTTCAATTTCTAAAACTTCAGGAGAACGACTTAATAAAAAATCACACATTCCATTAAGTCCAACTGACTCATCAACTGTAAAATCTTCACCGGAAAATAAGCTAATTTGCCGATTTAAAATCTTTCTTACTTCTAATAAAACTGGGTAAATAATTCCTTCAGAACGAGCTTTTTCACTAGCAGAAGAAGAAATTGGTATACTTTCTTCAAGATATGCCTTGAGTGTAGCAGATGGTTCAATTTTTTCAATAGCAGGAATAAAACGCCCACCTTCCTGAGTTTTTAACCCAAAAGCTTCTTTAACCTTACCAATAGATGTAAATTGACTATAAGACATATCTTATAACATTCCTAGTTTTATAAAATTACTCTTTGCGCCTCTGCGTGAGGCTAACTCTTATCCTAACTCAATTTTTATCAAACTGTGTCCCATCTGCAACCTCAATCTTTCATTGTCAATTCTCAACCTCTCATTTTCCTGTTCCAATCTAATTACAATATCTTGTAAATCTTCAACTTTTGATTTTTTCTTAATTGCTTCCTCAATTGCCACCTTGCGATTTTCCAAACTAAACCACTTTTGATAAATAGATGTGTGCATATTCACAGAATGACCCAAATTATCAGCAGCAGCTTTAATAGGAATCCCCATCAAATGCGCTCGAATTGCCCAACCATGCCGCAAATCATAGGGTTGAAAAGGAATCCCCACAAATCTAAACCATCTGTCTGTACCATGTCGCGCAGAGTTGATTTCTCGACTGGTGACTTTATCTTTAATTTTTGCTTTTAATAATTCAATTGCTTCGGTATCCGTGGTTAAATTAAAAGTTTCTACCCAACGGGGATATAATGGTAAAGCTTCCCTTTCTCCCGTTTTACATTCCTCATTTACGCGCCATGTATTCATGACATTATCTGATGATAACCACCAATTTAAATCAGGATTAACAAAAATTTCAATCGGTCTTAATCCATAGGTTGCTAACATCCCATAAACCCATCTCCACAATTTCCAATTATTTCTATCTTCCCTAGTTGTTAATTTACTAGAACGATTAATAGCATAATTTTCAAACTTGAGATATTCTTGTTCTATGTCTGCATCAGTGGGTATATCACGTTTACGTTGAGAAATAGCCTTGATTTTTAAATTACTTAATTCTGGAACTTCTAAACCAGAACATTTACATAAAACCCTAATTACCTTAATTAATTCATTTTTTACACTATCCGAAGATGGGCAAAATTTTACAGCATCAATAAAATTGGCATCTATAGCTAGTTTATCCTTTGGCAAATGTTTGTTAGCAATATAAAAATAACTATTAAAAGTATTGTTACTTTTGAGAGTCCGTTTCCTAGTTTGGAAATAATTGTTTTCAAAATCAGAAACCAACTCTCCCATTGTGATAAATTTCGCTTTAAATCTAGTTTTGCCTAAATATTTATCAGTCCAAATAAATTGTTTTCTGGCAATTAATTTTCCCAACTCATTAGCTTCTTCTTCTGCCGTATTTAAACCATCAAAACTAAAGGGAATACCCAAAGAAATATCATATTGCTTTGTGCCGCTACCGTTTTTATCAATATCACCTGGTTTAATAGGTAAAGTAGTTCTCAACTGTAATGAATTGCCGGATTTTCTCACAGAAACACTCACCCTAGCGGCTCTTAGTCTAGCATTAATTGCCTTTAATTCTGTGGTCAGTTTTGCCGTTAAGTGATTTTCTTGATTTTCTACTGCTTGCATTCTGCCTAAATATCCCCCGTCGGTAATAGCTGTTTGGTGAAAATCGGCAAATGCTTCCTGTGTTCTGTCCATACCCTAGATTTACCCTAATAAAAAAACTGTTCACTCCAGACAATGATTGCGGCAAACATAGTTGAAAATGAACATTTTCCGGCTTTTAAAATTATCTTATTACTCTTTTCCGTGAAGGTAAAGCACAAGAAATCTACATCGTTACATCAGGTGAAATGATGGCGATGTATGCTGCAAACAACATCGCTCGTGGTGTACTTAAATATGCTCACTCCGGTGGAGTTCGTTTAGGTGGTTTGATCTGTAACAGCCGTAACACAGACCGAGAAATCGAATTAATTGAAACCTTGGCTGCACGTTTGAACACTCAAATGATTCACTTCGTTCCCCGCGACAATATAGTTCAACACGCTGAACTACGTCGGATGACAGTGAACGAGTATGCACCAGAAAGCAAACAAGCTAACGAATACCGCGCACTAGCTAAGAAGATCATCAACAACACTAACCTCACCATCCCTACACCTATCGAAATGGAAGAGTTGGAAGAATTGTTGATTGAGTTCGGTATTCTTGAAAGCGAAGAAAATGCTGCAAAATTAGTTGGTAAAACAGCATAATTCACTGCTAAGAAAGAATTTTCTAGTACCAGGAAAAAGGCAGAGAGCAGCACATCAAAAGCTCTCACCTTTGACCAACATTTCCCTATCGCTACAGGGGACTTCATGTCCCCAAACACCTCATCCCTATTTCCGTTCCTTTAGGAGCAAGAGAGATTAACAATGACTTCGACCGACGACAAGAAGATTGTTGAACAAAGAAAAGAACTAGTTAAAGAAGTTCTCAAAGCTTACCCCGAAAAAGCTGCTAAAAAGCGTGAGAAGCATTTAAACGTATTTGAAGAAGGTAAGGCTGATTGTGGTGTTAAATCTAACATCAAATCCTTACCTGGTGTAATGACCGCTCGTGGTTGTGCTTACGCAGGTTCTAAAGGTGTGGTTTGGGGTCCTATTAAGGACATGATCCACATCAGTCACGGTCCTGTTGGTTGCGGTTACTGGTCTTGGTCTGGTCGTCGTAACTACTACTTAGGTACAACAGGTATTGATACCTTTGGTACTATGCACTTCACCTCCGACTTCCAAGAACGCGACATCGTGTTTGGTGGTGACAAGAAACTGACTAAATTAATTGAAGAATTAGATGTATTATTCCCCCTAAACCGTGGGGTTTCTATTCAATCTGAATGTCCTATCGGTCTAATCGGGGATGACATCGAAGCAGTAGCTAGAAACACATCCAAAACCATCGGTAAGCCAGTTATTCCTGTTCGTTGCGAAGGTTTCCGTGGTGTGTCTCAGTCTTTAGGACACCACATCGCTAACGACATGATTCGTGACTGGGTATTCCCCAGAGCAGACAAGGCTAAGAAAGACGGTACATTGAAGTTTGAAGGCACTCCTTATGATGTAGCCATCATTGGTGACTATAACATCGGTGGTGATGCTTGGGCGAGCCGTATCCTTTTAGAAGAAATTGGTTTGCGCGTTGTTGCTCAATGGTCTGGTGACGGTACAATCAACGAAATGTTGATGACCCCCAACGTGAAGATGAACCTCATCCACTGTTACCGCTCGATGAACTACATCAGCCGTCACATGGAAGAAGCTTATGGTATACCCTGGTTAGAATATAACTTCTTTGGTCCTACCAAGATTGCAGCTTCCTTACGTGAAATTGCTTCTAAGTTTGACGCAAAGATCCAAGCAAATGCTGAGAAAGTAATTGCTAAATACCAACCTACCATGGATGCGATCGTTGGTAAATATCGCCCCCGTTTGGAAGGTAAGACTGTAGCAATGATGGTTGGTGGTTTACGTCCCCGTCACGTTGTTCCCGCTTTCCAAGATTTGGGAATGAAGATGATTGGTACAGGTTATGAGTTCGCTCACAGTGACGACTATAAACGTACTACCAACTACATCGAAAACGGAACTATCGTTTATGACGACGTTACCGCTTACGAATTTGAAGAATTCATCAAAGCATTGAAGCCAGACTTAGTTGCTTCTGGTGTGAAAGAGAAGTATGTTTTCCAAAAAATGGGTCTTCCTTTCCGTCAAATGCACTCTTGGGATTACTCCGAACTTGATTATGTTGGTGGAAAGGTGCGTTAGTTTAAGGTTTTTTGGTTGGGGAATTAAGAGAGTTTAATTTTTAGACTAAATGTATTTAATTATGTTCTATAATAACATTGTTTGTGGATAACTGCAAGTAGTAAAGGTCTGATTTTATCTGATTTTAAGATGGTTGTGAATTTATGATGTTTGGTGATTTGGTTAAATTTGATCACTTTTTGTGGGTTGTTTTTTTAGCCTAAATTTATCTATAACACAATCAGAAATATGTCAGACAAAAAATGTTATTATATTAACCAAGTTTACTTTTTTTGAATATGCTGGATTTGAATGATTTTGATATTGCCCAATATGCAGGAAATAAAGCCCTAGATGAGTTGTATAAAGCATATCGTATATATATTGAACCTATATCAAAGGCTTTGGCTAATAATAACATCCATGTTGTTTCTTATGATTTCAAAGAAAATCATGATATAGACATTTTATCCTCAAACCTAACAGTACGAGATATTGATGTAGATTCTTCTGATCCTATAAATGCTTTACACTGGAGTAGTTATCTTACGGCTTTACGTGAAGCAGAGGCTAAATACTGCATTAATGCAGTAATATTTTTTCAAATTAAGATGGAATCGGTGATCAATGACGTTATTGAAGAAAATTTATCCGAATTATCTTTCTATAGAAAGTGGAATCAATTTTTAAAGTCGCATAATGCAACACAAGAAGAATTAGATCATTTCAATAGATACTGTGACAACATCTATAGAAAAATGCGTAATACAACCATTCATGCTAAACAAAGGTTTGGGATCATAAATGCAGAATTGTTTAGATTTCCTTATGTTCATAAATATATAAAATTCGGTTGGTATTCGTTTGTTTTCTTGCTTAATAAAACCAATGGATTGAATATGAATTATGAAGATAACTGGTTACAAATATGTCAATCTATTCATCGAATTCCTGCAAACATATCGGAAGAAGATTTTTGTGATATGAGTATATTGTCAGAAAAAATGTCCAAAAAGCATTATGATTATATAAATCAGAACTTATAGGTGGTTTTAACAAACGAGCGTTGAAAGCACAAAGGATAAAATCTTTAGTGGGTAGCTTAGTTTAAGCAACAGCGTAACACAATATCTTCTCAAAACAGTCATCATTAATAATCAATTACATCCTGTAAATCCTAAAATCCTGGATATCCTGATTCTGACAAATGCTACAATTAATAAACCATCAAAAGGAGTAAACAAAATGGCAACTAAAATCAATATTAATCCAGATATTTGCAACGGACGACCTATTATTGCTAACACTCGAATTCCTGTACAAACGATTATGGAGTTTTTAGGTGCCGGTGATTCCATCGAGGAAATCCTGGAAGAGTACCCCACTCTGAAACGAGAAGATATTTATGCTTGTATCCAATTTGCTGCAAAGTTAATGGCGAACCACTATGAAGTGAGAAAAATCGCATGAATGGATTTTTATTTGATGAAAATCTTCCTATTAAAATCCAATTTACTCCATCTTTGCCCATCATCCATGTTTCAATTTTAGGTGACAGTCCAAATGATAGCCAAATTTGGGAGTATGCGAAGGAAAAAGAATTGGTCATTGTTACTAAAGATGCAGATTTTTCAGATCGGCTGATGGTTGATTTGTTCCCACCTAAAATAGTACATCTGCGTTTTGGGAATATGCGAAAACGTGAATTTCACTTATTTCTAGCTCAGGTTTGGACAGAGATTGAAATGTTAGTGATTGATCACAAGTTAATTAATGTTTATTTAGATCAGATAGAAGCATTTAGATAATTGGGGGATTTTACATGAAAATAGTGATGTGCGGAGAAACCTCCGCACTAATCCTTGATTTTATTCGTGGATAGTCACTTTGATCATTTTAACTGGAGTTTTGGGGCGATCGCAGAACAATAATCATCAATTAAATCCTGTAAATCCTTATATCCTGGATATCCTGATTCTGACAATCAATGCTACAATAAACAAATAATTACTTGCTATCATATTATGATGATTACTCAAGCACTGAAATTACAACTAAACATCTCAGAGAAGTTATTATTAAGTAAACCGACACAATTTATTTGAGGTAAACCTTATGCTACAACTACAGATTAAATCCGATTCTCCTGATCTTGAAATTGTACAAAACCTAGTTAAAGCAGCCATTGAATCAGAGATTAAAAGCCTGCAACGTTCACTAGCAAAAACTAACAAATTGTTAATGGAGTTTGAAACAAAATATCAAATTTCATCCGAGTTTTTCTTCACTCATTGGACAGCAGAAGACCTGGAAGGAGGGGACGAAGAATATGTCAGTTGGTATGGAGAGATAAAAATAAAGAAAAAATTAACTAATTCTCTACAAAAATTAGAAGCAATAGAATATGTTACTCAACAATTACCAAGCTAATATCATTTCCGTTATTCAAAAATATGTGAATGACGGATGGATTCTATCCTTTAATTTTTCAGTAGATACTAGATCAAATTATGTTGGTTTTATCCAGGGAAATTTAGAATTTTTACAAGGATCACGGCTATTCTTCAAAGAATATGTTGATCTCCAAGAATCAGTGGACAAACTGTCTTATTCATTTCATTATCAAGATCATGAAAATAACTTAATATTTCGCTATGATAATGCAAAACACAAACCTGATTTGGGTTATGCAGATCATAAGCATATTCAAGATCAAATCGTCCCATCTAAAATTCCAGATATTGAGCAAGTAATTTTAGAAATTATCACTGATCACTTAAATAATATAAAATGATAAGTAAAATTCTGTAAATCCTAAAATCCTGGATATCCTGATAGCGAAGCGTGGCGTTAGCCATTTCTGACAATTAATGCTACAATAAGCAAATAATTACTTGGTATCATATCATGATGATTACTCAAGCACTGGAATTACAAACTAACACATTAGAAGATATATCAGAAGATATCATTTTCCCACCCAGTGACCTATATAGTGATGAACCTCCCGTGGAAACAGAACTACATTTACGTCAAATTATTCTTCTTTTCAAATGTTTAGAATGGTTATGGAAAGACAGAACTGATTTTTATGCTGTCGGAAATCTGAGTATTTACTATAGTCCTCATCAAAAAAAATCAGAAGACGTTAGAGGTCCAGATTTTTTCGTAGTTTTAGGAACAGAACGAAAAACTAGAAAAAGTTGGGTAGTGTGGGAAGAAAATGGCAAATATCCTCATGTCATTGTCGAAATTCTTTCACCAACCACAGCTAAAACTGATAGAGAAACTAAAAAACTACTTTATCAAGATACTTTCCGTACACCTGATTATTTTTGGTTTGATCCTTATACATTGGAATTTGCAGGATTTAATTTAATCAGTGGCAAATATCAACCCTTAAAACCTAATGAAAAAGGACATTTATGGAGTGAAGAATTGGGGTTATATTTAGGGATTTATGAAGGTTTATTAAGATATTTTACATCATCAGGAGTTTTAGTTCCTACACCGGAAGAAAGCGCAGAGATGGAAGCTACAAGAGCAGCAATGGAAGCAGAAAAAGCGAAAATATCAAATAAAAAATCCCAAAGGTTAGCCGCAAAATTGAGAGAGTTAAATATTGATCCAGATACAATTTAACGAAATCTAAAATCAAATTGTGTTTATTTTAATGACCCCAACTTTGTATATTAGGAGCAGTATTTTATGCTAATCATGACAATTAAAGATGTAGAACAAGTCCAAACCGCTTTTAGTGAAGCCGGTTTAGATTACGATGTTGAATTAACAAACGGGAGAATTTCTATCGTGGGTCCATCGGATATTGTATCTAGTGAAGTTGGTATTCTTTTTAGTCGGCTATTAGCTAATTGGGTTTATCCTCGTCGTTTAGGAAGAGTATTTGATTCTGCTGGTGGTTTCATTTTACCTGATAGCAACCTCACCGCACCAGATGTTTCTTTTGTTCGGGCTGCACGTCTGCGTCAAAGTCCCCGTTATTTTGGCGAACTTGTGCCAGATTTAGTAGTAGAAATTAAATCTCAAAGTGATAGAATTAAACCTTTAGTTACTAAAATTCTCAACTTGATCAAATTAGGTGCTGTGATGGGAATTTTAATTGATCCTGATGAGGAAACTGTTACAGTTTATCGTCATCAAGGTAAACCAACTATTTTAAATAATGGCGATATTTTAACTTTACCAGAACTTTTTCCAGGTTGGGAATTAGCTATTTCTGAATTGTGGCCTCCTATTTTTACTGAAGAAGAAATAGAGGGTTAGGTTGTTTTATTGGATTGGTTTTTGTGTGGAATTATTTAATGAAAAACATGAGATTTTGCCTGAAGATAACGGTGTGCGGAGAAACCTCCGCACTAATCCTTGATTTTATTCGTGGATAGTCACTTTAATCATTTTAACTGGTGTTTTGGGGCGATCGCCTGATCCTGTGGGAGTAGTTTCAATGGCTTTTAATACATCCATCCCTTCAGTAACTCGACCGAAAACAGGATGTTTAGATTGACCCGCAGTAAACCAATCCAGATAGTGGTTGTGGACAGTGTTAATAAAGAACTGGCAACTACCACTATTAGGTCTTCCCGTATTAGCCATAGATAGAGTTCCTGGTTCGTTAGAAAGTTTTCCATCTTCAGGATGCTCATCTTGAATGCACCCATCAGGACTATTACCTGTACCCGCACGAGGAGAGCTAGGATCTTTACTGTGAGGACAACCAAACTGCACCATGAAATTTTTAATTACACGGTGGAAATGCAGACCATCATAAAACCCACTTTTGGCCAATTTGATGAAATTTCCCGCTGTTATCGGCATAACGTCGGTGAATAGCTCAAGAGTGATAGTACCAAGGGAAGTTTCTAGAGTTGCGGTGGGATTTGCCATGAATATTGAATTACAAGAAAATGGACTGAAAGTCACGTGGGGGATTTATCCCCCAGTGACTTATGGTGTTATACTATTTGTAACAGGAAAGGTAATCAACCTGTCTAAAAACCTAACTACCTAACGATAATCTGTACCTTGACAATTAAATTTATGCGGTTCTACTGCATTGTTCTAGTTTCTTCCTAGCAGTAGGTAAAAGATTTATAGGAACTGGACTTGTGTTGAGCGAAGTCGAAACACGAATCAGAATTTTGAAACAAATCGTTTCAAGCTAAACAGGACTTGCATTAATGCAACTACGGTCGGGCAGACCGAAAGTTAACGCTTGGGGAGAGTCCCACCTCGCTCGCTAGAAAACGCAAGGAATCTAGTTTAAGTGGCCTCATTGAACCAAGAATCTCCGTGTCTTTAGACCGGGGAGTGTCAATAATCTGTGTAATGGTTTACCTACTGTCAAACAAAAAACCTCCACTCGTGTTGAAGAAACTCAAGCTGAGGTTGTTTTTTCAGCATTTTAATCTGGGAAAGCTAAACCAGTTCTCGGATCTCTGATATATAATCCTAGTGTCAAACTCCGCATAACTTCATCCCAAATCGGTATTAATTGCTCTGCTTGATCTGCCCAATAATCAAAGGTAATTAAACATTGAATATTTGAACCTAAACCCACACAAGTCCGCGAAAAAGCTTCTCTGGGTTCGGTTTGAGTGTCCATAAATTTAATTTGACACCACATTATTCTGGCTGTTTGTCGCTTAACAGTAATTACTTCTCCTTTTTCAATCACATCACGGCTATCATCTTCCATGATTTTCTTCAAAGTGTGTTTAAGGGGAAACAGTGTCCAGTCATTCGGGGGTAAATGATTGTAAGATACCTCTAAACAACAGTCATCATCAGGTGGTTTTTTATCCATGAACTTGAAAGATTTTTCTTGTGGTTCAAATACCCAATTTTGGGGAACATTGAAGCGAACCGCACCCCTCCCAGCTACAAAAATCTTATAATCATCAGGACCTTCCCAGTGATGATCAGGTTTTAATTCTAGGGTTTCTTTAATCCATTGAAGATTGCTTTTTTTCCGCTTTGTCATAATTTTAATAAGGGATTAAATTTTAGGTGACATTAATCTGATTTATTTGGGAAATGTGATTTTATGTTTCTGTTTCCAATCCTACACCATCATAAAGCATTTCTATGGGAAATTCAAATTCAATGCTTGATAAGGTGACAATATCTCCACTACTATAGGGATAATAAAGCCACATTCTTCCTTCTCCTCGACAGTAACGTTCAACAGAAATTTTTTCAGAATCAATCAAGATGTATTCTTGTAAAGTTGGCATTGTTAAATAATATCTAAATTTTTCCCCTCTATCTCTACCGCTTGTACCAGGAGAAAGAACTTCAATAATTAATTTAGGATTTTGGATAAATTTACGGGCATTGATGTCTTCAGGGTGACAACTGACAATAAGATCAGGATAGAAGTATGGGCTTTTAGGGGTAACTTGCACTTTCACATCTGACACATTGACTCGACAACCTCTAGGACGGAGGTGAGAATATAGAGGTCTGTAAAGATTTAGAGCAATATCATTATGGGGAATTGTACCACCTGTCATGGCAAAAACTTCGCCGTTGATGTATTCATAGCGAATATCCTGGTCAAGTTCCCATGCGAAGTATTCCTCAATGGTCATTTTTGCTGGTTGTTGGGGAATGGCTATCATATCAGGATTTTTTCAGGTTTGTTTTGATTATAGCAATTGATAGGAAAATAGTTCTTAATCAGACAAAAGAATTGCAGCTAATCGTTCCTCAACTTCACAGATATAATCTGTCAAACCCGTATCAACTCCTCTTTCTCGTAGATGTTTTAAATTTGTCTTTTCCCAACATAGCTTTTCCCGTTCCATATCGTTTCCTGTAAGTTGTGCGACAACTACTTTTACATTTCTGATTCGTTCAGGTTCTTTCTCTGAAGTAGCACGTAATCTGTGAGACTCTATGCAAGGATCAAAACTCAATTTATTTTTGATTTCTTCTAGTATTTGTTCTTCTTGTTGATTAGATGGAATAAACCCATTTAAAACCCATGCTTCACGTTTTGGATCAGCAGCACCAATTATAATTTCTAGTTTCGGCATTTTATCAATATGTTCTGAACGTGCTTGTTCAATTCCTTCTTTACGTTCTGGTTGATTATCTAAATCACGGATAAAAATAACAGCTTTAATATGTCGTGTTTTTTGCAGAAAACGTACTAAATTAAGAACTTTAATAGATGCTGCACCATCAGCTTTTAAAGGCACACCCTTGCTATGACCTATAAATCTGGAAGGTTTATATTTTATTTGTGATTTTGCATCATCAATGATTTTGATAATGTCTCTCCAGCAAGAAAATTCTGTCCCTTCCTCTAAACCAGTCCACTGAAAACAATGTTGCAGAATATCATCATCTAACCAATCGAATTTTTCCTTTAAAACTCGCTCGGCTAATTTGGTAGCTGTTCTAGAATCTGCACTACTTTCAACTATGACAATAAACTCAATCACTGACTTCTCCTTCTAGCACCCAATTTTCACCTTCAGCATCCCAAAATTCACCTGTTGTTAAGGTTTCTTTTGCCCATTCTACATCAGGATGTTCATCCAAACGTTTGGACATTGTGAACCCTGATTTACTGTTATTTAAGATGTGAACTTGAGAAGGAGCAAGTGCATCAAGAATATAAGGAGAATGAGTAGAGAAAATAATTTGCAGATTGGGATTTTCGGCAATGATTTCTTTAAAAACAGTCATTAACTCACGTTGTGCTTTAGGATGAAGTCCCTGTTCCACATCATCTAATAAAACTAAATTAGGTTGATTAGGATTCATTAATACAGTTAATAATCCTAATGTTAACATTGTTCCTTCGCTAATTGCATGGGCTGGAATACGTTCACCTGTATTCATGTCTAATATAACTTCTTGACCTGTCATTTCCTGAGTTTCTTCATAGGAAATAGATTTACCATCTACTTCGATTAAACGCTTGCGAATGACTGGAACTTTTGCTCGCTTGATGCCAACTTTGCGGACATTTGGAACAATTCGACTCAGCTTTTCTTCTATTAATTGAAATTTATCTGGAGCTTCATCACGCAGAAAATCTAAGGTAGGTGCTAATCCTGATCCGTCAAATTCAACTTTTGGCGTAATTTCTTCACTGTAAGCTGCTTTGGCGAGATTAGAGGCTATTAATTTTAGGTAAACAGTAGGTTGAAAAAAATTGGATGGTAAAGGTGGATTCGGTGAGTATGAATATGTTGCATATAGTTTTTCATTTGTCCAACTGTTTTTATTTCCATCTATATTCCATGATACTGTAGCAGTCCAATTGTTTGTATTTTTGTTCTCCCAACTATAGGACACTTCCCATTTTTTTTTATTCTCATTTTCCCAACCACCACTCGCAGTAACAAACATATTTTTTTCCCCAGTTGTTGTAATAAATTGAGGTGAATTTTCATCTTTAAAATTTTTCTCAAATGAGTAAACAGTTAGTTTACTTAAATTATGCAATGCTTGGAGGATGGTTGTTTTACCAGCACTGTTTTTTCCCACGAGTCCATGTAATCGGGAACTATCGAAATGAAGTTCTGTAGATTTATGGCTTTTGAAATTATGAAGTATTAGTTTTTCTAGCATATTGTTATCTATTGATAAAGAGCTTTAAGAATGGACATGGTGTTGAGCAGCAATCACAGCGTTAATATAACTGAAGATGTCGTCAAGCTCCCCTATTGTCTCTAATTCTATTGCTTCCTCTGGGGTGAGGGTATCTAATTTGTTTTTATCAAGGAGTTTTTGCATCCGTTCACCTAGCTTATCGGTAAATTTGAATAGCATGAGGTTTTTGATATGCTTGATGCAGATTCCTTCAGGTAGGAATTGGGATGGTTTAACCAGTGTAGTTGTCATTGGTGGATTATCTTTAGTTTTCTTAATTTTATCATTGGATATTTGGGAGAGTGCGATCGCTCTTTGGGATTTGGAAGAGTGCGAGTACCCATTGTGATCATAGTTGACGATAACGAATAATATATATTATATTATTCTTAGTATATCCTGACTGTACTATAGTGAAACCCTACCAATTTAGAAAAATTGAGGAATTAATGACAAGAGCCAGAGTACCTAACACACAAGTTTTTTTAAAAAAAGAAGAAAAAATTTTGAGAACCCTGAAAGACTTAGATGCAAACCATTTTGATTCAGACTTTATCCTGAAGTTTAAGGAGTTATACCCAGATGATTGGCAGAAAATCGTCGCTCGCTACGAAGCCCACGAAAGACTTACTCCCAAAGGTAAAAGCCATCCAATGCCCCTACCAGAAAAATATTTGCTGAATATCTCTAGAAAGCTCAGAACAGTCCACGCGCAAGGTGAAAACTTAGGTTCGTTGCCGAAAGAATCAGACGATGAAGCCTAACTAGTCGTTTACTTAATAAACTTGAATAAGTTATGAATATTTCAGTTTGTAGTTTGTAGGTTGGGTTGAGGAACGAAACCCAACATTAACTTATCTATTCCCAATCTTCATATTTCAAACCATCAATACGGCTAAATTCGCGGGTATTGTGAGTAACGAGTGTGAGATCATTTGCCAACGCAATTGCCGCAATTAACAAATCATTAGGACCAATGGGAGTACCCAAAGAATCAAGACGAGCGCGAACTTGTCCAGCAATTTTAGCGGCTTTACGATCTAGTGGTAAATCGGCAAATTCAGCCAATAAATTTTCTAAATGAGATAAGTTTCTATTAGTATTTGAACTTTTGTAAGCTCCATAATACAATTCACTATACACAACTGTACAAATATAAATTTCTTTAACAGGAATTGATAAAAGCCGTTGGGTAACAGATGATTTTTTTGAATTGAGAATTTGAATACAGGCATTTGTATCTAAGAGATAGGCCATTGAATTTCCTCCCGTTCTTCAAAAGGAAGCTGTTCTGGACGTTCAATTGCTTCACCTTCCCAACTACCTATCACTTCTTCTAAAAATCTACGAGAATATCCTAATTCTTCCGGCGTTTTGGTTGCAGATTGTAATGATTTTTCTGCAATACGTTGAAATACAATTACTATTTCTAATTCTTCATTGGCAAATTCATCAGGAAGTTCAATTTTGAGAATTTTATCATTACCAATATGTGTTTTAATCTTCATACTTTCCATAGACTAACCTCCTAGTTTGTACTTTTATCAGTAACTTACATAAAGATTTTGATGATTATTCACCAATCAATTATACCACACCTCACAAAAATGATATTCTTGATTAACCAAACTTAACTCCGTTTATAAACCATTTCCATTCTCAACTTCTCGACCTCAATCTTCAACCGTTCATTCTCCATTTTCAACCCTGTATTTTCATCCTTAATCAACTCCACCTCATTCCGTTTACTCAAAGCCTGATTAATTGCCAACTTCCGCATATCTAAAGAAAACCACCGTTGATAAGTTTTCGTATGAATCTGCACACTATGACCTAAATTATCCGCCGCAGCTTTAATAGGAACTCCCAAAATATGCGCTCGAATTGCCCAACCATGACGTAAATCATAGGGTTTAAAATCTAAACCAATTTTTCTAAACCACCAACTTACCCTTTGAATTAAAGCCGTGATTTCAGCATGATTATTTTGGTCTTTTTTACTAATTGCAATTGCCAACATTTCCAAATATTTCGGATTTCTTAAATCAAATTCCTCAATCCATTCCTTATATAAAGGTAAAGCTTCCCTTTCACCAGTTTTACAATCTTTATCAACCTTCCAAGTTAAATCTGTATTCTCATCACTTAACCACCAATCAATATGAGGATTAACAAAAAGTTCACGGGGACGTAAACCAAAAACTGCCAACATTCCATAAGTCCAACGCCAAAGTTGCCAACTATCTTTGACATCTTGATTAACTTGTTTGCCTCGATTATGCAAATATTCATCAAACTTGTAAAATCCCGTAACTATGTCCTTATCTGTAGGCACATTTCGAGAATTACTTTCAGGAACTTTAGAATAATTAGTTAAATTAATCTCAACTTTGAAAAGTTGACAAAAAACAGAAATAGCCCTCACCGCATTATATTTAGCCCATTCCTTATCTATTTTATCAATCGCATGAATCAAAACTTCCCCAATTGCCAAATCATCAGCATTTGTATAACGCTTAATTCGAGAAAAATAATAGAAAAAAGTATGTTCACTTTTAGTCGTGCGTTTATGGGTTTTAAAATATTCCTCCTCAAACCTTGCCAATAACTCACCAATAGTTATTAACTCCTGTTTATTTCCTTCATTTCCTAAATATTTATCATTCCAGACAAAACTCTTTCTAGCAATTAACTTACCTAACTCATAAGCTTCCTCCTCAGCAGTTTTCAAACCTGGTAAATTGGCAGGAATATTCAAACTGAGATTGTATTGTTTTTTGCTTGTTCCGGTTTTATCGTCATCTCCCGGTTTAATGGGTAAAGTTGCCCGTAATTGCAGACATCCATTTGATTCTCGAATTGTTACCCTAGCTTTCGCAGATTTCAAACGCAGATTTACCTGCTCCAATTCCCATAATAGCTCTTCTTTCATTCTTTGCGCCTTTGCTCCTCCGCGCCTTTGCGCGAAACTTAACTCTGAATCTTTCAGACTATATTTAGACTAAAAATAAATGTGTTAACCGCAAACATAGTTTATTGCCGACATAGCTCACTGCAAGCATAAAGCTATTAAACCAGCAATATAAATACTCCGGTCCTTACCACGGTTACGACGGATTCGCAATCTTCGCTCGTGACATGGATTTGGCACTCAACAGCCCAACATGGGGATTAATCGGCGCTCCCTGGAACAAGAAAGCTCAAGCTAAGGCTAAAGCTAAGGCTTCCGTCTAGGGAACAAAAGATAGTCTGGGGTTTTACCCCAGGAGAGTTGGGAATTCAAGATTCAAAATTAAAAATTTCATTGTTTTGGATTTTGCATTCTGAATTTTGAGGCCCATTCCCCACTCTCCACCGAACGCAAACATAATACACAGCAAGCTTGGAGATATAGAAATGCCTCAAGATCCCAATAAGATTCAGGACCACGTTGAGTTATTCCACCAACCAGAATACCAAGAACTGTTTGAAAACAAAAAACAGTTTGAAAACGGTCACACCCCTGAAGAAGTACAACGAGTTTCCGAATGGACCAAAAGCTGGGAATACCGGGAAAAGAACTTTGAACGGACAGCTTTAACCGTTAACCCAGCAAAGGGTTGTCAACCTTTAGGCGCTATGTTTGCGGCTGTTGGTTTTGAAGGTACACTTCCCTTCGTTCAAGGTTCTCAAGGTTGCGTGGCTTACTTCCGTACCCACCTAACCCGTCACTACAAAGAACCATTCTCCGGTGTTTCTTCTTCCATGACAGAAGACGCGGCTGTGTTCGGTGGTTTGCAAAACATGATTGATGGTTTGGCTAATTCCTACAGCTTGTACAAGCCAAAAATGATCGCTGTCTGCACCACCTGTATGGCAGAAGTTATCGGTGATGACTTACAGTCATTTATCGGTAATGCTAAGGAAGCTGGTTCAGTTCCTGTAGATTTCCCCGTACCTTTTGCACACACACCTAGCTTCGTTGGTTCTCACATCACTGGTTACGACAACATGATGAAGGGAATTCTTACCACCTTAACCGCAGGTAAGAAGACAGCCAAGAGCAACGGTAAAATCAACTTCATTCCTGGTTTTGATACCTACGTAGAAAACAACCGCGAAATCAAGCGGATGGCTTCTTTGATGGGAATTGACTACACTGTTTTATCTGACAACAGTGATTATGTTGACTCACCTTGCGATGGTGAATTCAATATGTATCCAGGTGGTACTAAGTTAGAAGACGCAGCAGATTCCATCAACGCTAAGGCTACTATTGCTCTTCAAGCTTACTCTACCACCAAGACCCGTGAATATATTGCTAAGGAATGGAAACAAGACGTTTCAGTTTCTCGTCCTTGGGGTATCAAGGGAACTGACGAGTTCTTGATGAAACTCAGCGAAATGACTGGTAAGGCTATTCCTGAAGAGTTAGAAATCGAACGTGGTCGTGCAGTTGACGCAATGACCGACTCCCATACTTGGGTACATGGTAAGCGTTTCGCTATCTACGGTGATCCTGACTTAGTTTACAGCGTAGTTGGTTTCATGTTGGAAATGGGTGCTGAACCAGTACACATCTTGGTTCACAACACCAATGAAGTATTCGAGAAAGAATTGCAAGCATTGTTAGATTCTAGCGCCTTCGGGAAGTCCGCTAAAATCTGGGGTGGTAAAGACTTGTGGCACTTACGCTCCTTGTTGTTCACCGAACCCGTAGACCTATTGATTGGTAACTCCTACGGTAAGTACCTGTGGCGCGATTGTGGTGTACCTTTGGTAAGAATCGGTTATCCAATCATGGACCGTCACCACTACCACCGTTATGCAACTGTTGGTTACAAAGGTGTAATTAACCTGTTGAACTGGATTGTTAACACAGTATTTGAAGAAATTGACCGCAGCACCAATGTTGCTGGTAAGACCGACATTTCCTACGACTTAGTTCGTTAAGAATGTCTGTAGGGTGGGGTTTCCCCATCCTTTCGCTGAAAAATAGACAAAGGGGACTGGGACTTAGGCAATTTACCTAAAATCCCATCCCTATTTCAAGTTCTAATTCCAATTCTAGCCGATATTCTTTGTTCCTTTCATCTACCGGACGGATGAATTTTGAAATAAGTTCCAGCAACGCCTTAATCTCTTAGCACGTGCTTTATCTTACCTTCAATACAATAATTTTTCTATTTTCTCTTGCAAAACCAAATGTTATGAAAATCCCACCCCTAGAAAATACAGATAAATACATATCTTTTTTGAAAGTTTATCTGTGTAAATATTAAGTTAATCTGGTTTCGCGCAAAGTCGCAAAGGAGCAAAGGCGCGAAGTAAGAAATACATGAGTTTTAATTGTAGTCTAAATATGTGAAGTCTGCTGTAATGTTGCGAAAATCATCATCTTGATGATGGACTTTAAGGAAGATTTGTAATGTTAATAAATTCTATCTAGCGCGAGAATAAAAATGAAAGTCACCCAAGGTAAAATTAACGAATTGCTGAGTGAATCAGGATGCGAACATAATCAACAGAAACAGGGAGAAAAGAAAAGCAAATCTTGTACCCAACAAGCTCAACCAGGTGCGGCTCAAGGTGGTTGTGCCTTTGATGGAGCGATGATTGCTTTAGTGCCAATTACTGATGCTGCTCACTTGGTACATGGTCCGATCGCTTGCGCTGGCAATTCCTGGGGAAGTCGTGGTAGTCTGTCTTCTGGACCAATGCTTTATAAGACAGGTTTTACTACCGATGTGGGTGAAAATGATGTCATTTTCGGTGGTGAGAAAAAGCTTTATAAGGCGATTTTAGAAGTTAATGAAAATTACAAACCTGCGGCAGTTTTTGTTTACGCCACCTGCGTTACAGCCTTAATTGGTGATGATATTGATGCAGTTTGTAAGGTAGCAGCCGAAAAAATTGGTACTCCGGTAATTCCTGTCATTGCTCCCGGATTTATTGGCAGTAAAAATTTAGGTAATCGCTTTGGTGGTGAATCTCTACTAGAATATGTAGTGGGAACTGCTGAACCTGAATATACCACACCCTATGATATTAATTTAATAGGTGAATATAATATTGCTGGGGAAATGTGGGGGGTTTTACCTTTATTTGAAAAGTTAGGAATTCGGGTTTTATCAAAAATTACTGGTGATGCTCGTTATGAAGAAGTGCGTTATGCTCACCGAGCTAAATTAAATGTGATGATTTGCTCACGAGCGTTATTAAATATGGCGCGAAAAATGCAGGAACGTTACGGAATTCCCTACATTGAAGAGTCATTTTATGGAATTAAAGATATTAACCGTTGTCTGCGAACTGTAGCTGCTAAATTAGGTGATGCTGATTTGCAGGAACGCACAGAAAAACTCATTGCTGAAGAAACTGCGGCTTTAGATATTGCACTTGCTCCCTATCGAGAAAAATTAAAAGGAAAACGCATTGTTCTATATACTGGTGGTGTGAAAAGTTGGTCAATTATTTCCGCTGCGAAGGATTTGGGAATTGAAGTTGTGGCCACAAGTACCCGCAAAAGTACAGAAGAAGATAAAGCAAAAATCAAAAATTTGTTGGGTAATGATGGCATTATGTTGGAGAAGGGGAACGCTACAGAACTCCTGAAATTAATTGAAGAAACTAACGCAGATATGCTTATTGCTGGCGGTAGAAATCAATATACTGCTTTGAAAGCGAGAATTCCCTTTTTAGATATTAACCAAGAACGTCATCATCCTTATGCCGGTTATGTGGGCATGGTGGAAATGGCACGGGAGTTGACTGAGGCTTTATATAGCCCCGTTTGGGAGCAAATTCGTAAGCCTGCTCCTTGGGAATAATTGAAAATTACAGCACACATCTTGTTTTTGTTTCGCGCAAAGGTGCAAAGGAGCAAAGACGCAAAGGAAGAAATACTTTGAGATTATTGAGATTATAGTTATTATGGCGATCGCAATTGTTCCAGAAAAGTCTCTGACTGTAAACCCCCTCAAACAAAGTCAGGCTTTAGGCGCTTCTTTGGCTTTTTTGGGGTTGAAGGGGACTATGCCTTTATTTCACGGTTCTCAGGGTTGTACGGCGTTTGCAAAGGTGGTTTTGGTTCGACATTTTCGGGAAGCTATTCCTCTTGCTACTACTGCAATGACGGAAGTTACTACTATTTTGGGTGGTGAGGAAAATGTGGAGCAAGCTATTCTCACTTTGGTGGAAAAGGTACAACCGGAAATTATTGGTTTGTGTACCACTGGTTTAACAGAAACTAGAGGTGATGATATTGAAATGTTCTTGAAAGATATTCGAGAACGTCACCCTGAACTTAATCATTTAGCCATTATTTTTGCTCCTACTCCTGATTTTAAAGGTGCATTACAAGACGGTTTTGCAGTTGCGGTAGAAAGTATAGTTAAAGAAATTCCCAAAGCAGGGGGAATTAAACCCGAACAAATCACCATTTTAGCTGGTGCTGCGCTCACTCCTGGAGATGTCCAAGAAGTTCGAGAAATGGTAACAGCTTTCGGTCTAGAACCAATATTTGTACCTGATTTGGGAGCTTCTTTAGATGGACATTTGGAAGATGGTTATACTGCTATAACTGCTAGTGGCACAACTCTCAAACAATTACGTTCTCTTGGTAGTTCGGCTTTTACCTTAGCATTAGGTGAAAGTATGTTAGGGGCGGCGAAAATTTTAGAGGAACGGTTTGGAACTAACTATCAAGTATTCAGAGATTTAACAGGACTAGAACCTGTAGATCAATTTCTGCAAAAGTTATCTTTATTAAGTGGAAATCCCGTTCCTGAAAAATATCGTCGTCAACGTCGTCAATTGCAAGACGCAATGTTAGATACTCACTTTTATTTTAGTGGAAAACGAGTATCTTTAGCTTTAGAACCGGATTTGTTGTGGACAATGGTGGGATTTTTGCAATCAATGGGGGCAGAAATTCACAATGCTGTCACCACAACTCGTTCTCCATTACTTGAACTACTTCCTATCAATAATGTCACCATTGGTGATTTAGAGGATTTTGAAAAGTTGGCGTTAGGTTCTGATTTATTGATTGGTAATTCCCACGTGAATACCATCTCTAAACGCCTTTCTAGTCCTCTCTATCGTTTAGGTATTCCCATTTATGACCGATTAGGAAATGGTCTATTTACCAAAGTAGGCTATCGCGGTACTATGGAGCTTCTTTTCGGCATGGGAAACCTATTCATAGAACAAGAAGAATCATCAATGATGAACCAATGGTCATCAGTAATTAACAAAAAGTAGGTTGGGTTAAACGAAGTAAAACCCAACCTAATCACAAAAATTGCTGCTCGGAAAATACGGATTGAATGAACCACGAAGGAACGAAGAACACGAAGGAAGAAAGGAAGAAGAAAGAAGAAAGGAAGACGATAGGTAATATTGGACAACAACTAACAAAGGACAAATGAAAGTGAAAATTGCTTTTACGACAACTGACCGAATTCATGTTAATGCTCACTTTGGTTGGGCTAAGGAAATTGATGTTTATGAAATTTCCGATAACGGATATGAATTCATAGAAACCCTCAAATTTGAAGGTGATTTGAAGGAAGATGGTAATGAAGATAAAATTACCCCCAAACTACAAGCACTGAATGATTGCACAATTGTTTATGTTGTCGCTATTGGTGGTAGTGCAGCCGCTCGTTTAATTAAGAAGAGTGTAACCCCCGTTAAGGCTAAATCTGAAGAGGAAAAGATTGAAGATATTCTCAACAAATTAGTCAAAACTCTCAAGGGTAATCCTCCACCTTGGTTACGGAAAGCTTTAGGACAGAAAAAACTTAGTTTTGCTGAAGAACTTGAGAACGAAGCAACATTATGAGTACAAATAATCTAAATGGAACTGGTAACAATTCAGAGGGGGTTTTAACTCCTTTCCATAAATCATTAGTTCAACAAATCCGGGCGCAAGATAGTTATGGTTTTTACCGGAGTTGGACTGATGAATTAATCCTCAAACCCTATATTGTTACTAAACAAAAGAAACGGGAAATTTCCGTAGAAGGTGAAATTGATCCCGCAACTCTTTCCCGGATAAATGCCTTTTTTCGGGCGATAGCATCCAGTATTGAAAAGGAAACCGGACTCATTTCTAATGTGGTTGTGGAATTAGGACATGAGGGTTTTGGCTGGGCTTTAATATTTTCTGGACGCTTATTATTAACTGTAAAAACCTTACGTGATGCTCATCGTTTTGGTTTTGATTCCTTCGAGAAATTGGACGAAGAAGGCACAAAGATTGTAGAAAAAGGCATTGATTTAGCCAAGCTTTTCCCCGAAGTTGGCAATCTTTAATTAGTCAGTTGTCAGTAGGGGCGAAGCATTTGGAAGATAAATTATCGGTCATTGCCAAAAATAGTTCTCCAAATGCTTCGCCCGTACAGTTGTC
>NZ_LJOQ01000076.1:0-8146 GCF_001672255.1 Anabaena sp. AL09 | reverse complement strand
CATTGGTCGAAAAACTGTCGTTAATTCACGCGCCATTCATCCCACGCTGCCCTTCGGGTCAGTCGTGGGGCTTCTGTCGGTTAAGCTAAATTATAATGTAGAGACGTTTCATGAAACGTCTCTATCGAAGTTGTGAAATACATATAATGCTAGATAATGCAGCGATCGCATTTTTGATAATGACTGCCGAAGATGAACAAGGTGATGGTAAACTCCGTGCGAGAATGAATGTCATACATGAAGTTGGTCTGTTTCAAGGACGTTTGGGTTTTCACCGTGCAATTCTTCTTTTAGAGGAAGGGTGTGAAAACTTCTCAAACGTTGAAGGGATTGGTAATATTCCGTTTCCACCAGGGAACATCAAAGCCTGTTTTGAAGAAATTCGTCGTGTTCTTGAACGTGAAGGATTAGTGTGAGAGGCAACAGTAATTCTTGACTAGAGTAGCCTTGATCTAAAACTAGGAACATTACGAACAGCTATAAAACAACTAAGAATTGAATGGTTTGATGTTGAAGAACTGCGATCGCCTGTGGCAGTCCTGAAAGCGATCGCTCATAGTTTACGTTCTCAATAAGCGATCGCTAAAAATTCAATATCATTAAAACGGAAAATAAAACCAACCAACCTTATTTTCTTCTTTGCGTCTTTGCTCCTTAGCGACTTTGCGCGAAACAATATTTAGTATTTTAGATAAACATGAATAACTTGATCAATGGTGGGTCAGATAACCCACCCTGCAAAGTATTTTATCCTTACTGTCGCGCCATAATAGTCCGCATTTCAGCTTCCCGATCTTGAATCAAATCGCCACTAACATCCACCATCACACTATAAATCTTACCCGTAAACTTAAAAGGCGGTTCATAATCCGGCGTAACAGGCGCACCAGGGGCAATTCCACAGGTGACACCACTGGTCAAACCTAATGCTAAAGGAGTAGTTACAGGCACATCAATCTGCCCGACCAATTTCTCATCAATATACAATTGGCCGCGTCCTGGCGTTCCTTTCCCCTTGGCTAAATCTGGTTGACCAGTAACTTTAAACTCAAAACGCAACTGATGACGACCTACCGGCACAGATGACCCAGATTCAACATGATAGAGCGATCGCCCCACATAATTATGAACCCAGTGCAGTTTACCACTTTGGACATAGAAAGAATAGCCACTATCATTACCCCCATGAGCCAGTAATATCCCTTCCGCGCCACCTGGGGGAATCTCCACATCAGCCGTAATACTGTGGGGACGATTTAACACCCTCACTGCACTACCGGCGGGAATCGCTTGAGTATCAGGATAGTAAACATAGCGGCTACGATTGACAGCAATTTGCGGGCGTTCCTCCGCGAATCGTTGCACACCACGTCCATCCACAGGCAACACATTATACTTGCCAGCCTCAATATACCAAGTAGCAATCATCTCAATCAACTTAGGACGATTATCAGCCGCAATATTGTGATTTTCCGCAAAATCTGAGGCGACGTGATACAGTTCCCAATGATGAGTATCCAAATCCGTTAGAGTTTCCGCCGAAATCGCCTCACCAAAAAATTGCCCCGCTTCAGTAAATGAAGGACCAGGCCAAGGACAAACCGCCCGCCAACCATCATAGTAAAGAGAACGATGTCCCATCATCTCGAAATACTGGGTCAGGTGCTTAGTAGGTGCGGTACTATGATTAAAAGTATGGGCAAAACTGACACCTTCAATGGGAGATTGAGTCACACCCTTAATCGTTGTCGGTGGTGCAATTTCCAGTAATTCTAGCACCGTCGGTACAAGGTCAATGGCATGAGCGTACTGAGTCCGAATTTCCCCTTTAGCCTCAATACCCTGACTCCAATGCACAATTAAAGGGTCACTAATTCCCCCCCGATAGGTTTCCCGTTTCCAGCGCCTAAAAGGCGTATTCCCTGCCCAAGTCCAGCCCCAAGCATAATGGTTAAAGGTTTCTGCACTGCCTAGTTTATCCAATGCTTTGAGATTTTCCTCTAGGGATTCTGGCACATTGTTAAAAAACAGGTTCTCATTTACTGAACCAGTCGGTCCTCCTTCCGAACTTGCGCCATTGTCCGAGATCACCATAATGACAGTATTCTCGAATTCACCGATAGATTTAAGGAAATCGAGTAAACGACCGATATGGTAGTCAGTATGGGTTAAAAAACCAGCATATACTTCCATCATCCGAGCATAAAGCCGTTTTTCGGCGGCTGGGAGGGAATCCCAGTGCGGGACATTGGGATCATGACGAGAAAGTTCAGCATCTGCGGGAACAATCCCCATTTCTTGCTGACGGGCAAAAACCTTTTTTCTGTAAGCTTCCCAACCATCATCAAATTGTCCCGCGTAGGCATCAGCCCATTCTTTTGGGACATGATGGGGGGCGTGCATTGCCCCCGGACAAAAATACATGAAAAAGGGCTTATTTGGGGCAACCTGCTTGGCATCAGCGATAAAGCTAATGGCTTTGTCTGCTAAGTCTTCGGTTAAATGATAGCCTTCTGCGGGGGTCTTTTCTGGCTTAACGGTGTGGTTATCATAAACCAAATCTGGATAATATTGGTGGGTTTCTCCGCCCAAAAAGCCATAAAAACGTTCAAATCCGCGACCGAGAGGCCAGCGATCATAGGGGCCGGCGGCTGAAAGTTGGTCTGAGGGGGTTAAATGCCATTTTCCTAACGCATAGGTGTTATAACCCTTCTGGAGTAATATCTCTGAGAGAAACCCATTTTCAAAGGGAATATTCCCATTACCTCCGGGATAACCCGTAGACCCTTCTGTAATGCAGGACATGGCGTTAGAATGGTGATTGCGCCCAGTCAGCAAGCAGGAACGGGTGGGAGAACACAGTGCCGTTGTGTGTAGATTATTGTAGCGCAATCCATTAGCGGCTAGTGTGTCTAGGTTGGGTGTTTTGATGGGACTTCCATAATTTCCAAATTGTCCAAAACCTGTATCATCGAAAAGGATAAACAGGACGTTTGGTGTGTCTTCTTTTGCCCGTAATGGTTCTGGCCAAGCTGGACTGGATTTATCAACTGTGCGGCCGATTACACCGGGGAAGGTAGTTCCGAGTTTGTATTCATGCAGAGACATAAATCTAACCTCTTGAGAATATTTAATTTTTAACAAAAAGCCCGAAATTCTATATCCTCTTTAGGAGGGGTTATTTCTTGATACTCCACTCTCTAAAGCTATTCTTGAAAGTATTTTGCGAGATTTGCGATCGCACTAAATAGACTTTAGCTTTATACCATACCATTTAGATTTCCATCCACCTAACTCAATATTTACATGACCGATATCAAAATCCTTCCCTCTTTTTGGCAAATACTCTCGTTTTTTTAGCCATGAAATAGTTTCATCTAGAGATTTTGATGACTCCAGCTTTCTCATTAGATGACCAGATTTAATAATAGGAACTTCTGAGTTTTGTACATCAAAGTGACCAATCCAGTTTTTTGAGACCACGATAGTCATTAGTTCATAATCAGGTTCAATATGTAGGACTTGTTCAATGAGTTTTTTATTACAGCTTTTGTAATCATTTGCTATCTTTATGGCTTGCTTAATACCTTTTGAAAGTTCTTTTGATCGATTATCGCATTCTCTAATTTCGGCTGGCTCAATAAACCATTTCAATTCCATAACAAGGCATAGCCTTTTTTGTCTATCAATTATCGCTAAATCAACATCAGTTTTTTCTATTACTCCGTATTTACAATCAAAGCCCAAAGATTTAGCAAGCTTAATAAACTCATTTCTAAGAATTGATTCTTTGTTTTCAACAAGCTTTGAGTAGGTTTTCTGCTCCGATTCTATTTGGTTTAAGAGAACGCATAAGTTTCTCTCTGCATCTATGTTTAGCCAAATAAATGGTGAGATAGCGTAATGACCGTTATGCAAGTCTATAAGAGGTTGTGTAGCAATATCGGGATCACGAATTCCTGCATTACCAAAAGTAATTTTATCATAAATATTTTGAACAGTAATTTTAGGCTGTTTGCTATATTTAGTAATATGACTAATTAACTCTTGTTTTCGGACAACCCAAACTGAAGAGCTATAGCCTAAGCTTTGTATCCCTTTGTCAACAGCCATTTCTCTAGCAAGATACCAAGCTAATGAAAGAGCCTGGGTAGTTATAAATATCGACTTGAATTGTGAAATGGTAAAATCTGAAAATTGCCATTCTTCAGGCAGATTATATCTGCTTAAAGTTACTTGTTTCAACAGATAAATTAAATCTGAAACCAGCTTGGAACTAAAGTTTACGGTGAATGTTTTAGTATTGAATTTCGTATTGTAAATTATTTCCTGAATGACTTTGTTTGGATCAATCCTCTTGTTTGAGTCATTCCCAGTCTTTGTCACCAATCTATTGTATGCTTCATATTCCAGTTCCAAGGTAGTTAAATCAGTTGTAAACAGTTCACTTCCAATTACATTAATTTGAATCTTTTCTCTGTGATATAGTGGAAAGATTAAACAAAAATTCCAATATTCTTTAGATTTTTTTATCCACTCTTGAGCAAGACCATAATCTTCATTGATGAGTTGTCTATTTAGTTTTGCAGAATTATTAGTAGCTTCCTTAAGGCAAACTTGTAGAGGGTATGACAACCAGTTAATTAGATTATCAACATAAGCATATAATTGCTCATCAGGCAGTGGTTGTATTTTTCTCATCTTTAAATGATGATCCTCAACTACCGATAGTAAAGTCCATACAGCTTGTGTGTAGCCAATCTCTTTGAGTTTATTAGAGCCAAAGTCAGAATCTATTTCTTGCTCAATTTTTTTTATTAGCTCGTCATGTTCATTCATTTTATTATGTTGGTAGATAACTATATAATTTTAAAATATCCTCTAACAATTCCCCGTCCGATTTATTATAATGCTAAACTATTGCCCATGATCAATCCATTAAGTGCTGCAATTGGATTATTTATCATCACCCTATTCATAACTTAAGTAGGTATACCATTACAATTGCCCTTAGTAACGTAAGTTGCTATATATCTTAAATCTTTAAAAATTCATTGCCCGAATTATCACACCAAGAAAACTAACTAAGCCAATTACAAGTAAAGCCACTCCGATAATTTCCGCACTGTGAGAGGTTTCGTAGGTATAGCGATTATTTTGAATTTGTTTAAGTAACTGACGATGTTCTCTCAACCCTAAAACCATTCCCAACATTCCTGTAACAATAAAAGACAGTCCCACAATCACCGAAAATCTGACTGGGTTAAGGTGATGACTCAGACGAGTATTTTCAATCGCTCTAACAATGGTGGGGATACCAAAACCAAAACCAATTAAGGAAAGACAGGTGCGTATCCACGCCATTAATGTACGATCTGCTGCTGCTCGGCTGCGGTATTTAGCTAGTTCTGTCCGATCTTCCGCTAAATCGTTGGTAGACAATTGTTCAGGTGTTTCTGATTTGATAAGTGGCTGATTCATTGTGTTAGAATGTGCCTGTAAATTACCTCTGAATAATTACGGCTCTACCGCTCCCTTTATGATATTTTCGGTAAAATATCCCTGAAACCCCCTTATTAATTTAGATTAAACCCATGTACACCAATGGTTTTGGATATATTAAAAGGATGTTTGATCATAAGGGGAACGGTAGAACCATAATTACTTTTATTGTTGTTTATTGAGTTCTTGATTCAGAAAATAATTGAGGAAAGTTCTAATTAAGGCAACAATTCCTAGTTTTCCTAGAGACTCAAATGTTGAATGATAGGTTGTGGAAAGAATATCTGCTCCTAATTGAAATTCTAATGCCAGCACTAGCCAAATGCCAAAGTTGAGCCGGATTTGCAGAAATCGGTTTTGACTATGATGATGATTTAGAGAAATCGCTATTTTTCCGCTTTTTAATACACCCAATAAAATACAAAAAACAGAAATTAATTCTAGTAAGAATTTGAGCAAAGTCACAACAAATGATAACCCGCTCTCTAGCTGTTCAAATAATGCCATAATTTAGCTTTTCTCACGCTCCAGGCATAGAGATTAATTACAATAGCCTTAGTGAATCAAAGTATTAAATTGGAAAATATCAAATCTCAAACTTTGCGTCTTTGCTCCTTTGTGTCTTTGCGCGAAACATAATTTATACCGCCATTATGTAACGGAAAAAACCGCATTTAGTTAGGTTGTTGCTCTAATTTGCGTTTATTCCAAATTGAGTAAAAACTACCTAGAAATGCTCCTAAAATTACATAAGCTATGAGTGTGGGAATTACCTTTTGTTCTACGTTATTCAAAATAGCGATAAACAAGGCTAAACCAACATTACGAGCAATACAGGAAATTGCTAAAATCGGTCGTGTATCATCATTGTTACCTCCTAAACTGTGTCCTATTATTAGAGAGGCAATTACCATGATGGTAATTACAACCATTGGTAATCCCCAAACTTTGAAAAATAGAGGAATCCCTAAAATACCAGCTAAAACAACCAGTACGAAAAAAAGACTATTAGCAATAAAATTTAAGGGTTGGGCGATATTTTCGGCAAATTGAGGCACAAACTTTTGCAGCAACAGACCGATACTGACAGGCAATAACTGTACCATGATCACTTGTCGGGTAACTTCTAAAATTGTCACTTTTTCTGAAATATTCTCAAATAGGGTGACAAAAATTTCCAAGGTAATAGGAGTAACGCAGACTGCAAGTATAGCGAGGGTTAGCTGAAAACTCGCTGAGTAGGAAAATCTACATCCAGCCATTTGCGCTCGTTTTGTGGTCAGAGGCGCACCTGGAGAAGCCGCTAACAAGGCTAATCCTGTCATTACTTCTGGGGGTAAGTTAAACAGTTTTAGCAGGACAATAACCACTAGAGGAACTAGCACCACAACGGCTAAAAGCGCACGGAATAGTAAAGCAGGTTTTCGCCATAGGGAAAGCATTTCTTCAAAACAGAGATTGCTTCCTATGGCTAACATCAAAGAAAAAATCGTGATTTTAACGAAAATCAACAGTAAAGGATGGTGCATAGCTGGAAATTAAACCTCTTTCCTCTGCGTCCTCTGTGCCTCTGTGGTTCGATAAATTACTTCTTAAACCGCAGAGGAAAAAAAGATATTTTTCGGGTCACTTGTTAACTACTATTGAACAAATAATATCTCTTAACTCAACTTTGTATTACTATCCCTGGTCATAGATATCTCCTAAATATTTAGTGTGATAATTTTTACTCACGCGGATGAAAGAATCACATAAAAAATCTCTAATTTTTCACTGTTGAAGATAATAATTAAATCTGGTTCGCAATTGTTCAATTGTTAAATCTTGCGTCCAATATTCTATTAAAGCATGACCAAAAGCCCAAGCATTACGATCTGGTGTAGATGGGTTTTCTAACAACAATGGCCACAGGGATAATAAATCAAAGTTGCGGGATTTTGAATTGTCTATATTTAATAGGGGAAAAAGTTCATAAGCCATTTGTAATTTACCAATTACTATGGGTAATTGTTCAATGGGAATTTGTTCTGCGAGTAAATAAGCCAGAGTAGGAGAACCTGTGGATAATGTGGAAATAAATTGCAAAACGGGACTTTTTAGTAATGCAGTAATTCCTTGGGTAGTTGTCATTTGAAATGTGTAATGCTCAATAATATTAGCTGCTGCTGTGGTGCGAGTTTCTAAATTCCGTAAAAAGCGAGTTAACCGTAATTGTTTAGCCGGATCTATTGCTGCTAATAGTCCTGAAGATAAAGCTTCTATATTCCAAGAATTTCGATTAGTTTTTGGATCATTCGTAACGACAGGTAAAACTAAATTAGCGAAATTTCCTAATAGTTGTTGGCGATATTTTGTCGCTTCTCGAATAGAAATCTCTTTTGGTTTTTCTCCTTTTTCCCAATTATAAGGAGGTTGCCATTCACGGATAGGACGTAAACGATCTACTTGAGTTACAATGGTAATAATCGGTAAATCTGCCACTTCTGATTTTACATCTTGGAGAAAATCTACATCCATTTGTAAAGCTGGATCTAGTGCTGGAGTAACTAATAATAATGGTTCTACCGCTCCCTTTATGAAAGGATAAGCAAATCAAAAGAGGTAGATAGACGAATTTCTGTCGAGAAAACAACTCAACCCCAGA
>NZ_LJOQ01000075.1:14314-25384 GCF_001672255.1 Anabaena sp. AL09 | reverse complement strand
AGGGGTTAGGAACTAGCCTCTTAGACGTGGATGATTCTAGCTCTACTTCAAATACCAGCAAACGCAAGAATGCTGGAAGTATGAAGCAACTGGGTCGTGCGAAGCGTCAAAAATCTCAACTTACTGATGGGGATGTAGAAACCCCATCTTCAACGAAGTAAGATGGGGTAGTTCATTGATCACAAATTCCAGTTATTTGTGTATCTCTATTAAATAGACTTTTAACTCTTCTATGACCAATGACAAATCTTCCAAACGCTTACCCGATCAACGTTGGCAAATTGCAGCAAAAAATCCAGAAGCTAGTTTAATATTAGCGAATTTAACAAATATCTCCCCAATTATCAGCCAATTATTAATTAATCGGGGCATGGAAACCCCAGAAGATGCCAAGATATTTTTAGATCCCGAATCTCTGATTTTACCTTCTCCTCTCGAAGAATTCCCTGATTTAGCTGCGAGTGTGGAATTATTGGAATTAGCGATCGCCAATAAAGAGAAGATAGCTATCTGTGGAGACTATGATGCTGATGGTATGACCAGTACTGCAGTACTGCTGAGAAGTCTTAGGGCTTTGGGCGCTGATGTTGATTATGCTATTCCTAGTCGAATGCACGATGGTTATGGGATTAATAACCGGATTGTCGAAGAGTTTCATGATGAAGGGGTGAAACTAATTCTGACGGTGGATAATGGAATTTCTGCGGTTGAACCAATTACTAGAGCCAGAGAACTGGGTTTAAAAGTTATTATAACAGATCATCATGATGTTCCCCAAATATTACCTCCAGCTAACGCGATTCTCAACCCGAAACTAATAGCTGAATCTTCTCCCTATCGGGGTGTAGCTGGTGTGGGTGTGGCTTACATTTTAGCCGTTTGTTTAGCCCAACAATTAGGAGAAATCAAAGGTTTAGTGCAGCCACTGTTAGCTTTATTTACCTTGGGAACTATTGCCGATTTAGCCCCTTTAACCGGTGTGAATCGTCGCTGGGTAAAACGGGGTTTAAAGTTATTACCAAAATCTAATTTACCAGGGATACAAGCATTAATTCAAATTGCCGGAGTTCAAGCCAGCGAAGGAGAAAAAAATCAAACTTCTAAATCTTTAAAACCCGAAGATATTGGTTTTCGATTGGGACCACGAATTAATGCTATCGGCAGAATTGGTGATCCACAAATTGTGATTGATTTGCTCACAACTGATGATTTTGGTATTGCACTAGCCAAAGCTATCCAATGTGAACAAACTAATACTCAACGGCAACAAATGTGCGAGGAAATTGAAAAAGAAGCCATTGCCATTGTTGAAGATTTATATGTAAACTCTTTACAAAAAGACCGCGTATTAGTTGTTATCAAAGATAATTGGCATCATGGTGTTATTGGGATTGTTGCTTCTCGCTTACTAGAACGTTATGGTGTTCCTGTATTTATTGGAACTTGCGAAAATGAAACCATAATTCGGGGTTCAGCGCGGGGAATTCCTGAATTTCATGTATTTGCAGCTTTAGATGTTTGTCGGGATTTATTAGGTAAATTTGGGGGACACAAAGCTGCGGGAGGATTTTCTTTAGTAGCGGAGAATTTACCAGCTTTTCGATTACGGTTGTCTGAATTTGCAAATCAGTGTTTGGAACTTCAACACCTGAAACCGCTGTTGAAAATAGATACTCAAGTGAATATTCACGAAATTAACCAGGATATTTTTCAGCAGTTAAATATTCTTCACCCCTGCGGTATTGATAACTCAGATCCAATTTTTTGGACTGCTAATGTCCAAGTGATTGAACAGAAAATAGTTGGGAAAGGTCACATTAAATTAACTGTATCCCAAACTATAGACAATCAGCGTCAAGAAATTAAAGGCATAGCATGGCGTTGGGGTGATTATTTTCCCTTACCATCAAGATTGGATATTGCTTACAAACTGCGTGAAAATAACTTTAATGGCAAAACTACCATTGAAATGGAGTTAGTAGGTGCAAAACTCCCAAATCACGTTGTTGAACTTTTCACTAATTCACCAAATCTATCACGGGCTAGTTTTGAATATAAACAGCGTCAATATACCTGCGGAATCTATGAAAATGGTATAAGTAGAGAATTAAGAGTTAAAAATTCTGAAGGTAAAGTTTTAGTCATGCGACCAGAAGATAAATTTGGTTTGTTGGGTTTCAACCGCGAAAATGCTGAACAGGTAAATTTATCTCAACCCATATATGAGGGAATTGTGCAAAATGCAATTCAAGCTTTGTCCGCCTCTGTGCAGAATTAAAGATTAAAAACTCTCTTAAATGGGTAATTTAAGATTTTATTATCTCCAACGGGTAATTGGTGATTAGACAAAGCATTACCAATTACCAATTACCAATTACCAATTACCCAATTTACAGGTTGCCGTTGCGAAATGCTAGAACGAAGATTACTATGGGTCCTGAAATCACAATTAGTCCCACGCAAGTTAACTGTAAGACGACTTCCCAATTGATGTTAGCTAAAATGTCCATTTTTTCCTCCCAATGATTTTAATGGTTTAAAAAGATTTAATAATTCAATGACAAAACCCGCAACTTATCATATCTGTTTAGGGGATCTAAAATTTAATTTACTTCACAAAATTATAAGAAAAGTCATAAAAAAGTAGAATAGCAGGAATACTAGAAGGTTAAAAATATGGCTACTTGGCAATGTATAGCTCAGTGTGGGGCTTGTTGTAACCTGACACCAGCGGATCGTCCAGATATAGAAGAGTATCTTTCACCACCTGATTTAGAGCTTTATCTCAGTATGGTCGGTGAGGGAGGATGGTGCGTAAATTATGATCATGGTACGCGAGAATGTAAAATCTATTCTACCCGTCCTTGGTTCTGTCGTGTGGAAGCAGAGACTTTTGAGGAGATGTATGGGATTGAAGCGGAAGATGTGAACGATTTCGCGATTGATTGCTGTCATCAGCAAATTGAGGGGGTTTATGGCGATCGCAGTTTGGAACTTATCCGCTTTGATCAAGCTGTTGGCTTTTGACTATCTCAGAATAGATACAAGTAACCATCATCATCCATCTTTTTTACGGCTGCGAGATTCATAAGATTCTCGAAAACGAGGTTCATCAGGTAATAGTTCCATCGCTTTGCTATAGGCTTGAAGAATCTCAGTTTCAGATGCCCGTAATGAATTTAATGTTTTTGCCAAATCAAACCAACACCAAGCATTTCTGACTTTATCATCAGATAATTGAATTGCACGACGAAGTAATTCTACAGCCTCACGATTTAATCGTCTTTTTGTGTGTATATCTCTATTAATTTTAGAGAGATTAATTTTAGTTTGAGCATATTCCTGAAGAGATTTAGGATCATCCTTGATAAATTCATAATTATCAGCAAAAATTCTATGAGCTTCTTGAAAACGTTTAGCACGTTTATATAAAATTGCCAACTCTACTGTATCACTAACTTGTATGGGTAGAGGTGCTTGTTGTAAAATTGCTGAAGCTTCATTAAATTTTCCTTGATCTAAAAGAATTTTTGCCATTGCAGTATAAGGCAAATGGCGATCCATTATATTTAAGTCAAATTCAATATCTCTAAATAATTTCTCTGCGGCAATAAAATCTCCTGATGATGTTTTATATTCAATAATCTGAGCGATTAATGCTCCTGATTTTGGCACTCGACTCAGGGATGATTCTAAATTTAATATAGCTCTTTGTCGTTCACCTACAGCCCATAAATGAGAACTTTCTCTCAGTGCATGAATAACTATATACTGTGGATGTGCTGGTAATGTTACGCGGAAGTAAGTTCGTGTTTCATCAAAATCAAAGCTGGGATCTGGAGAACCGTTTTCTGTCATCTTCCGACGAATTTTCGGAATACCTGTGCCTCTAGCTTCTGCTAAATGTAAATCCTTTAAAAACTCTCCAATTCTCCGATTTCGATAGGGAACAGGAGGAATCCTTAATCCTAGTTGAAACTGTCTCATTTCAATACCTTGCACTGGTCCAGGATAGCTAATAATCTCCAAACGATCAGGGTAAAGATAAACCTTTACTGGTTCTTGAACACCGTCATAACTGCGATGGTAAACTGCATTCACTAAGGCTTCTTTCATAGCTTCATAAGGAAAAGCCACAGTTCTATGAGCAGTTGGCTGATTTGCAACTTTACGAACCATCGTTGTACTAAAGTTATTCAAATAATCCAAAGCTTGACGAAGTTGATGATGTAATGGTCCGCGAAATATTTTTTCTTCTATTAAATTGCCTCCTGCATCATCACCAAATTGCACAATTTCAATTCTTGCACCGGGGAAATATTGCTCTGGATCATCAACAAAGAATAATAAAGCGACATTTTTTGGCACTTCATGACTATTAATTGGTGTAGTAATTCGCATATTTCGATATAAATCTAATTCAGGAATTACATTACCTGGTGCAACTAATTCACTCTTTATATCTGATAGAAAATTTCTAACCAGGGTGGGAGAAATGACATCAATAGATACAGCGGAATTACGACGAGCATCAAATGGAACTTTTGCTGTCATTTGCATTAATTGAGTTAATATATCACCTCTAGCTTCAACAGTTTCACTTCCTTGTCGAACATAGTAAGCCCTTTCACCACCACTCAACGTTTTTGGAGCTTGATATGGACGAACATCTCCCCCAGACACCCAAATTACTAATATTTGCTTATCTTGATATATTTCAGGAAAAATGGCTGGCTGATACTCTGGATCAATTCGCTTGCAGTTACCACGAATCCATTTCTGAATTTCGTCTAAATTTTGTCCATCTAGTCCATGAGGAGGAAGAATAGGCAGACCATTTTTATCTTCGATGCCAATAATTATATACCCACCATTTAAATTAAAAAAATCATTGGCAAAACCACAAATACTATGCAGTACACTTTCTGAAATTGGTGTTGACCAAGTTTTCTTAAATTCTATCTTCACGGACTCAACCGAACGAGCGTGGATTAAATCGTCAAGATTAATAGGTAATGTGTTCATACTTATTCTAACTTTAGATACTAGGACAACTAAGTCTGGTCATACCAGATCACATTCTACAACTTAATATTTTTCTCTACCTGATTCATTAGCGATCTGCTTACAATCAGCACTTCGCTACTGCCCTGGGTGTAAGTAATTAAATTGTATTGTGCTTATACTTATTTGTATATGTTATATTAACAAATCCAGTTGCAATTTATGACAACAATATGAGAAAATGAAAAGAATATGAAAACAACTTAGAGACAAGATTAGCGCCTGTGAAACTTGATACTGCACCTGTCAGCATTTCCCACGGATCGGAAACTGAAAGCCAATTACATCAACCTATAGTTAAGGATCATCCCCAACCGAAAGAATCTGTATTTATGGTCTTTGGGACAACCTTTATCACCATTTTTCTCGCGGAAATTGGGGATAAAACCCAACTTTCTACCCTGTTAATGAGTGCAGAATCTCATGCCCCTTGGGTGGTTTTCCTGGGTTCAGCAGTAGCATTAATTACTACTAGCTTACTGGGAGTATTGTTAGGTGGTTGGATATCCACAAAACTTAGTCCTAAAACCGTTGAGAAATCAGCCGGGGTGATGTTACTACTGATTTCCGTCATGTTGGTATGGGATGTAATTCAGGGTTAATACTTGTAAATATTGTGAACTAGGGAATTATGAACTGGCATCTTTTAGGACTAAGCTTTGTAACGGTGTTTTTATCAGAATTGGGTGATAAAAGTCAGTTAGCAGCGATCGCTCTTTCTGGACAAGGACAATCTCGAAAAGCTATATTTTTTGGTACAGCGGGCGCTTTAGTATTAACAAGTCTCCTGGGCGCATTGGCTGGTGGTGCAGTGTCCCAATTTTTACCTACACGGATTTTAAAAGCGATCGCTGCTGTGGGATTTGCCATTCTTGCTATCCGTCTCTTATTACCCAACAGTGAAGAGGAATAAGAGACAGTTAGCAAATAAATGATCGGAAATTAAGCAGATCCGCTACTGTAACATAAAGTTACTACCGTAAGCGGTTGATTGATGAAATGAAGCGATAGATACAAGACGATCCTCCGATGCGTCCCACAAAATAAATTGGAAGCAATCAGGAATATCCGCTATTTTTAGCTTTTTTACATGGGTCAGTAAATGAATATTTTGATTATGGCAAGCTTCCAGATTGTAATTAGGTATTCTTTCAGAAAGATGGTGGATATTGTGGTAGCCTATGTCTGCCCCAAACCATTTAAGAACTCTGGGTAATTCTAAGTAACTACTGCCTTGTAATGCTCCTAGAGTATAATCCCAACCTTCCGTTTTATGGGCATAAGAGCCATCAAAATTGTGCTGTACAAAGAAGATGCAGATAAAAATTGCTGCTGAAAAGGTGAGAGTGATTGAGTAAACCCCAAAGAAGAATCCAAATCCTAGTAAATAACCCAAATAAATCCAACTACTAACTACGCAAATATTGTTGAAAAGGATATCAAAAAACTCTCCTGTTGTGTACCAATTTCTGGATTTATAAGAGTAAATAATTTCCTTGATATCCATAGTCGGTTCTTTCTGTATGCAAGTCAGCAAATGACCTATAAAACCATACAAACCAGCGATTAGTGCCAGTCTGGGCTTAATTGCTAGATAGAAAAAACCGCCGGGAAGCAGCATTAATGGATGCCTAAGTAATTCATACCGCTTTTGGGCAAAAGGACTAAGTTTACTAAACTGCTCTGTGGAGATTAATGAAGCTGGTCCTCGATACTTTTCCCAATCACCATTTGTTTTATGATGATAAGCATGACCTCTTGACCAAGGATATTGAGGGATGGCATTCATCACTCCCAAAATAAATCCTACCACTCTATTTACCCGTTTTGATCTAAAGAGTGAATAATGTCCACAATCGTGCATTAAAGAAAAACAACGCAGTGAAAATAGTATGATCAAAATCATGATTGGTGGCAGCAACCAAAAGGAAAATTCTGCTGCTTTTGCTGCTAAAATCCATAACAAAATATAGGGAACAACTGTATTAAGGACTTGATAAGTTGCGCGTAAGTCGTTGCTCTTCATGTAGGGAGCTAAGACAAAATCTGATTTTTTAATCATTATGATTAGTTTGACCACTATCTTTACTAACAGTCCGGTGATGTTGGCTGGGAATTACTTTGTCATCAGCTCACCAAAAATTTAGGTTTTTGGCGATTCATTAACCCAGATTCTGCACGCTATTTTATACTATATCTAGTATGACAAATATTGGGTTAATGTTTAGCTAGATAGCAATCTTCAAAATCCCGGACAATGCCAGTGTTTATGCTTGATAGTGTGATATTTTTGACTTTTTAAAGATTAAGCTTCGCGCCAGTACAAATTTAACAGAATACCACCTGCTACTAGCTTTAATGCTTCTAATAGAAAATAACCGCTGTGTAATAAGTTCATTTGTGGTGGAACTAGATTACTAGTAAGTAAGCTGAAATTAGCACCTAGAGCGCACATTTGGGGAGTTAAGAAATAAGTATCTAGTAATGCTACTGTTAACAGAATTCCAGATAAAGCAATACTACCTAAAGGCCAATTAGATTTAGTCTTGCTAATAGCCAGTACAGCAGTTAAAACCACAGTAGCAGACAATAATTCTAGGCGATTAAAATTCCAAAAAACCAGATAACCTGCTGTAGAAAAATTAGCCTCATTCATCATACCAGCAAAGTAAAGACTAGGCATAATTACCCAATCTAAAACCAGACTAGCACTGAGCCAGAAGCCCAGAGTTAACATAATCGCTGTTTGCCAAGTTGACCGTTTAAATTCCAGACTAGAAAGAGTGTTCATAAAAATAATTGCTTTGTTGTCTTCTTAGAGTCTAACTAAAACAGTGATTTTGGCAACAAATATCAATTAATTGTTACAAACAAGAAACTCTAACCCAGATTTGCACCAAAAGGAAAAAATCATTCCAATACCAAGGGCAATTTATATAAAAATAAATAAACCTAAAGCGATCGCTCCCAATCCCCCACATCACGTTATGATCAGAAGGAATCACAATAATCTTGCGCCAATAAATTCTCAGCATCTACCATGACGACTTCCACACCAGAACCCAATCAACCCAACAAATCACTTACTGATACAAATCTGGTAGAAGACCGCAGCAAGCTGAGTAAGATGTATCAGCATTATGTAGAAGTCAAGGATAAGTATCCTCATGCGTTGCTGCTGTACAGAGTAGGCGATTTTTTTGAAACTTTTTTCCAAGACGCTGTAACCGTCTCCAGAGAATTAGAATTAGTCTTAACCAGTAAACACGGTGGGGAAGTCGGTCGTGTTGCTATGACAGGTGTACCTCATCACGCTTGGGAACGCTACACAACCCAACTGGTAGAAAAAGGTTATGCTGTAGTAATTTGCGACCAAGTAGAAGATTCGGCGGATGCCATTGGTCTGGTAAAGCGAGAAGTAACACGCATTCTTACACCAGGGACTTTGCTAGAAGAGGGAATGCTCAAAGCCAGTCGGAATAATTACATAGCGGCTGTGGTAATTGCTGTCAATCATTGGGGGTTAGCCTACGCAGATATCTCAACAGGGGAATTTCTCACATCTCAAGGTAGTGATTTAGAACACTTAACTCAAGAGTTAATGCGTTTACAACCTTCCGAAGTCCTGTTTCCCACTAACGCCCCCGATTTAGGTAGTTTACTGCGTCCAGGGGAAACTTCACCCTCTTTGCCCCAATGTCTACCACCTACATTTTGTTATAGTTTGCGATCGCAAGTCCCCTTTTACCAAGCAGAAGCTAGAAGTAAATTATTGCAGAAATTCAAAGTGCGATCGCTCGAAGGTTTGGGTTGCGAACATTTACCCCTGGCAGTTCGCGCCGCTGGTGGTCTTTTAGAATACATCGAAGACACACAAAAAGCCAATCCCGTCTCCCTGCAATTATTACGCACATATACATTAAATGATTATTTAATAGTTGATCATCAAACCCGCCGTAACCTAGAAATTACCCAAACCGTCCGCGACGGCACATTTCACGGTTCTCTATTATGGGCTTTAGATCGAACTAGCACCGCCATGGGCAGCCGGGCTTTAAGAAGATGGTTGTTACAACCGCTACTGGAGATTAAAGGGATTAAATCCCGCCAAGATACCATTCAAGAATTAGTAGAAAATACACCTTTACGCCAAGATCTACGCCATTTACTCAAGCAAATTTATGATTTAGAACGTTTAACAGTCAGAGCCGCTTCTGGTAGAGCAAATGCACGGGATTTAGTCGCCTTAGCTGATTCTTTCTCCCGTTTACCAGAATTATCTCGCTTAGTAGAAGATGCGAGATCACCTTTCTTAAAAGCTTTGCAAAAAGTCCCGCCCATCCTCGAAGAATTAGCAGAAAAGTTACACGCTCATATCGTAGAATCACCACCCATCCATTTAAAAGAAGGTGGTTTAATTCGGGCGGGAATCAATCCGCTTTTAGATGAAAGAAAGGCTACAGTAGAAAGTGATCAACAATGGATTGCCAACTTAGAAGTTGACGAAAGAACAAGAACGGGAATCCCCACTTTGAAGGTAGGATTTAATAAAACTTTTGGTTATTATATCAGTATTTCCCGCAGTAAATCTGACCAAGTTCCCGATAATTACATTCGTAAGCAAACTCTGACAAATGAGGAACGTTACATTACTCCTGATTTGAAGGAACGAGAAGCCCGAATTCTCACAGCGCGAGATGATTTAAATCAGTTGGAATATGAGATTTTTGACGCATTACGGGATGAAGTGGGTTCTCATGCCGAAATCATCCGTAATATTGCCCGTGCCGTAGCTGCGTCAGATGTATTATGTGGTTTGGCGGAATTAGCCGTACATCAAGGTTATTGTCGTCCAGAAATGCTTACAGGACGCGAGATTAACGTGATTGATGGTCGTCACCCGGTGGTGGAACAGTCTTTACCTGCTGGATTTTTTGTCCCTAATTCGACTTGCTTAGGGGGGAAGGAAATGAACCACGAAGGAGCGAAGGAAGCGAAGGAAGAGGAAAAGAAGAATTTATCTTCCCCTGATTTAGTGATTTTAACCGGTCCAAATGCGAGTGGTAAGAGTTGTTATTTGCGTCAAGTTGGTTTAATTCAGTTAATGGCGCAGGTGGGTAGTTTTGTGCCGGCGCGGTCTGCTAAATTGGGAGTGTGCGATCGCATTTTTACCCGTGTTGGGGCTGTAGATGATTTAGCCACAGGTCAATCTACATTTATGGTGGAAATGAATGAAACTGCCAATATTCTCAATCACGCAACTGCGAAATCTTTAGTTTTATTAGATGAAATTGGTCGCGGGACAGCAACTTTTGATGGTCTTTCAATTGCTTGGGCTGTAGCAGAATATTTAGCAGTTGAGATTAAATCTCGCACGATTTTTGCTACTCATTATCATGAGTTAAATGAATTAGCTACTATTATTTCAAATGTGGCAAATTATCAAGTTACAGTTAAAGAATTACCAGACCAAATTATCTTTTTACATCAAGTTCAACCCGGTGGTGCTGATAAATCCTATGGAATAGAAGCAGGAAGGTTAGCAGGTTTACCCACAGTGGTAATTCAACGGGCAAAACAGGTGATGGGACAAATCGAAAAACACAGTAAAATAGCCATGGGTTTGCGCGAGAATTTATAAAAATTGGCTGCTGTGATTATGTCCGCATTAAAGGCAGCATAAACCATTAGACTTGTCCAAATAAAGAATGTAGGGACAATACCTTGACGGGAAGCAAGGTACATGAATTGTCCCTACAAAGGTTGCAGGTTACTTATTTAAAGCAACCATTTTACGCCTTTGCCGTTGCCGATAAAAACCCATTAAGCCTAAAATTGGTAATACTGTTAATGGGGCTACAGGCGAAGATTCAAAGGGTACCGGAGTTGCATTTAAACTACCAGTAAGGCCGCTATCATAAGACCTCGCGGTAAGTGGGAAACGAGCGTGGCTTGGCTCCCAACAGAGGGAAGCGACACGAGGGATTTTAATCCCTGTGGTATGCT
>NZ_LJOQ01000075.1:10191-14249 GCF_001672255.1 Anabaena sp. AL09 | reverse complement strand
TGACGGTCGCAGCGAGATTAGATTAGGCTAAACCTTTAATCTAATTCTGTCAGTAGAATCTCAGTGGCTGTCTTCCCTGAGAGTGTCAACAATAAGGTGAATGTACCATCACCGTTGTCAAATGCTCCCAAACCATCGGGAATACCCACCATTTTATAGGGAGTGCCATCAGGTTTATTGTTAACTGAATCCCCAACAGTGAGAATGGATTTCACACTAACACCCGATCCTGGTGTTGTGGGGATGATATAAGGAGTGGCAGAACTGCTCAGTCCTTTAGTTGTATCTACAGTAGGAGCGGCGGCACTACCTTTGGCTGTACCATCACTTAATAGCAGTTGTACCGTACTGGTATTGCTAAGATCGCCTTGACGGGTAATTCTGACCGTTGCGCTGTTAGAGAAACCCGCCGTATTGCCTTCAGTGACGCTATAGCTGCCTGTACTAAAATCAACGGTCGAGTCGTTGTCAGTAATAGTAACAGTGGCTGTTTTCGGTGTGCCAGTATCGTAGCGGCCCGTATCTCCTAGTGTCAAAGTTACAGTTTCAGTTCCTTCCGCAAGGGTGTCATCAATGGGGGTAATGGTGATGTCCACAAAGAATTGTCCGGAAGCGATGGTTGCCACCCCTGTCAGGGTTGGCGCGTAATCTGTGCTTGTAGCCTGACCTAAGAGGCTATTCGTGGGTGCAGTAGTGCGGGTAGGTTCGGGCAGGTCGTACCGACCCACGCGAACATAGGTAGACAGATCCACAGTTGTAACAGGATTAACTGGCATAAATAAAATTCCCTAAAATGTAGTTTTGAGAAAATCTAGTAGAGACTTGTGCGATCGCTTTTGGATCAACTACAAAAACGAGCTTTGTCTGTAGTTGGGGCGATCGCTATATTCAGCAGAAATTGATATTATGTTTTTGTAGACAGGAAAAAACAAACTACAAAAACGAGATTTGCAGTTAGGATGGTCGTCTGGGGGGTAGAAACAGCTTGATAATTTCTACCCATAACTATCCATATATTACTGTTTGTCCAAGTCTTCAATAAGTTGATCAACAAAATCCCTCAACCGTTGCTGCCAGTCAGGGACGGCTTTAATTTTTTCCCTGACTCCAGGTAAAACCTTAAATTGCAAGGGTGATTTATCATAGGCTACTTTATTTTGTGGTTTAAATTTAATCCGAGGCATTGCCAAATCCTAATATGTCTGATATACTAGATATCATAGCACAACATTGAAGGTTTAGCAATCGCTAAAAAACAACCGTATTACTACTTATTTGTCGTAAATTTTTCTATCAATAATTAGATTATCTCAGTAAGACTAAGAAGTAATTAGGAGGAAATTAAATAACAGTTAATATTAATGCCATATTTATACTAATAAAATCTGAATTTGTCATTATTCAATAAATATCAAATATTTCTCTACCATCTGCTAATCCATGTAATTGATTGATAATTCATCAACAATATCAAAATTACTATTAATTTATACCCAAATCTTTAGCAGTAATCATACAAAAGCGATCGCGTCCTTCTTTTTTGGCACGATAAAGTGCTTCGTCTGCTGTTTTAATGAAGAATGCAGCCGGAATATCAGCACTAGGAATTAAAGTAGCAATTCCTAAACTGACCGTAACATATTGACTTACCTCAGAAGCTGAATGCAAAATTGCCAATATTTTCACTTGATCACGGATTTTTTCAGCTACAACTATTGCACCTTCTGCATTTGTATTTGGTAAAATTACTACAAATTCTTCTCCTCCATATCGCGCTACTAAATCACTAGGTCTTTTAATAGCTTGACTCATGGCAAAAGCCACTTTTTGTAAACAACTATCTCCCGCTTGATGTCCGTAAGTATCGTTATATCGTTTAAAAAAATCTACATCACACAAAATCAGGGAGAGTGCAGATTTGTCCCTGGCCATGCGTCCCCACTCTTGCTGCAAATGTTCATCAAATCGGCGACGATTAGGAATTTGTGTGAGGCTGTCGTAATTAGCCAGACGGTAGAGAGTTTGATTTTCGGCTTTAAGGTTCAGATCATCTTGCCAAATTACAATTCCAGTTGTCATTCCTAATAAAGTTATTGGTGCAGCCACAGGTAGCCAATAATTGATTTTTAGCATGAGCAAACTGAAAATTTCCCAGAGTACACATAGCCCTATACAGAATCCTAATCTTTCCCTAGAATGCCAACGAACAATTACTAAACCCCAGACTGGACCTGCCAATATTAATAATATTATCCATGCCCCAGAAGGAAAACGATCGAGAAAATTCTTTTGAAGTACATTATTAATAAAAGTTGCTTGTAAGTAAACTCCACCCGTGGGTGGATCATAATTAAAGGGCGTGACTAAAACATCAATACCAGGAGCAGTAACTCCTACCAAGACAATTTTATTTCTAAATATATCGGCTGAAATTTTTCCCTGCACTACATCAACAAAGGAGTAGTGAGGCATTTGCTGAACCTGACTAGGCCAGTTAATCCATAATGGCTGCTCTAAATTAGGCAAAGGGGGTATTTCCATAAAAGTTCCATAAGCCCGGATAGCCGCAATTCCTAATAAAGAAATACCATTTTTTAGTGGCTGTACATTACGGATTATACCATCTCCATCTTTAGTACCGAATATATGTCCTGTAGTTATTGCGGCCTGTTCTAGTTCAGGGACAGGAACCCAAGGTTTTCCTTGAGTATCCCAAGCCCTTGCCAATACCACTTTACCATGTTGTTTCATAGCCTTTGCCAGAGCCGTATTATCGGGGCTAGACTCAGAAAAAATAATATCGAAGACAACTACATTTGGCTGGGCTGTATCGAGTACATTTAATAGCTCTATATATCTTCTCCGTATCCAGGGAAATTGTTTAAACACTGCCAAACTTTTGTCATCTATTGTCACTACTACTATCTGCTGATTCCAGTCAATATTTCCCCGTAGTCGGAATAGGGTGTTATATGTCATCCATTCTAAAGGTTGGAAAATTCCCAGTAACAGGAAACAAATAACTATCAACATGGCTATAAAACCAGGAAACAATTTCCCAAATAACCGCTGGATTTCTGTGAATATATCATACATTTGCAGTTCTTCCTGTTATTAAGGAACAGCTAATTCATACTTTTGCTTTTTTCCTAAAGGTGTTGTGATACTAACTGCAATTTTTCGATTATTAGGAAGGGCTGTTATCACCTCAAACTCTCCATTCTGATTGGTTATTAATGGCTCATTCGCTAAAATAACTAAATTCACAGGATCTAATTTACCTGCAATTTTTGCCTGTTGATTGCCCATATCTGCCAGGATTTTTATTTGCAAACTAGTATCATCTTGTAAACGCACTGGAGGTGAAGGTGGTTTTCCTGGAATTACAAAGCTTTGAAAACCTTTATTTACAGATACAGTTTTACCTTGAGCAGATGTTACCACCTGGCCTTTTAAAGTTGCTACCCCTGTTTTCCCACTAGGTTGGACACTAACACCAAATTCTGTACCTCTGACTCCTGTAATCCCTGCTGGAGTTTTAATTTCTAGTCTAGATTCTCGATTGTTCAAAGGACGTACTTTTAAACGCACCTGTCCACCAGTTACCAGCAACTCTGTGACTTTTCCATTATTACTAGTGCTGTGCAGTTTTTGAATTTGCAGTTTTGTATTTTCTGCCACTTCCACAAAAGCAATTTCTGTATCTAATGCTAATATTGTCCGAGAATTCTTTCCTGTACTAATGCTATCACCAACCTTTTGCAACTTTGTGCCAATATTGGCAGGTTGGGAAGTTTGTTGATTGCCATAAGTAACATTACCAAAAATGCTACTTACTTCTAAGTAGCGGTTAACTCTTAACTGTAAATTATTCTTGGCTAATGCTTGCTGAAAGGTTAATAGGAATATGAAAAATAAACTCAATAATAGCCAATGTTTTTTAATCACTGAATTTTTTGGAAATTAGATTACCGTTCTATAAAACTTACCCAAAATTACCAAAGTCTAGACACATCTGGACAGCGATAACCTTAGTGTTTACTTCCTGCTTCATCACG
>NZ_LJOQ01000075.1:0-10182 GCF_001672255.1 Anabaena sp. AL09 | reverse complement strand
CTGACCGTAGTTCCTAAAAGGAACCGCTACGCTACAGGGATAAAAATATCCACAAACCATCGGTCAATATTACGCGCTGCATTTAAGTCCCCTGGATTTAATTTTAAGCGATCGCTTCTCTTGTGGCAAGTGTCGCTAAAATATTTACAACGGTTTAAAAATCTAGACATCCTCTGGTTCAAATTGTGCCACAGTTACAGCATTAAATGCAAAAGATAAAACCAAGGGAATCGGACATTTAAACCAAAAAGTGTAAATCACTGCTAGGATGGTGGTAGATATGGCCGCACAAGCCCAATACACTTCTTGATTAGTTAAACCATTTTTTTCTTTAATTACTCTCAACACATTCATTGGGATTGGTTCTGGTATGACTCCCCCCGGAGGAAACGCCCAATAGTTACCACGTCTCTCGACGAATAAATCTGTCCAGCCATTTTCTAAGCACCATGCTTCAATCCATTGAATAGAGTAATGATTTATCATATAAATACCAATTTGCTTTGTTAATGTGTGCAGGTTGTCAATTTTAATAACTTAAAGATCTTAGTCAGATATAGCAGCAGTCAGCAGGAAAGATCTTGTGTTATCTGGCTTTTTTAGGGACTTTTTTCCCTTATTCAAGTACATACCGCTATAACTTTTAGTTCATTGTTTTAAAGGTTTATCAAATTATTTTATACATATTAAAAATCCTGTTTCCACAGCCATCACCATGATTAATAGATTATCAGTTGTCCTGACTACTGGACTTTAAAAGATAACAAACTTTACTTGTAATCAAACTTAATGAATTATTGTAAATAGTAAGATCCTGCTGGAGCAATAATGCCATGTTTTTCCAGAATCAGCAACAGTTAAAATTTAAAAAAGGGAGTAATTACCAAAAGCGTTATTACAAAATATTAACGTTTATGCAAAACTTAACTTATCCAGTATCAATTTGGACTCATCAACTATGTTTTGGCAAAAGAGCTTAGGATGGATTTTAGGAATTATGGTTTGGTGCGTTGCACAGCCAGCATCAGCAGATTGGACTCATCCTTTATCATATAGTAATGCCGAATTGTCAAGACAAGATTTTTCTGGACAAAGTTTACAAGCTGCGGAATTTTCTAACGCTAACTTAGAAATGGCTAACTTTACAGGTGCGGACTTACGAGGAACAGTTTTCAGTGCTTCAGTCATGACAAAAGCAAATTTACATGGAGCAGATTTAACAAATGCGATGGTGAATGAGGTAAAATTAATAGGCGCTGATTTAAGTAACGCCGTTTTAATCGAAGCTCTTTTACTCCGCACCGTCTTCACAGATGTTAATATCACAGGTGCAGATTTTACAGACGCAATTTTAGATAAAGCGCAAATTAAAGAGCTATGTCAAAAAGCCAGTGGTGTAAATTCTCAAACTGGTGTAGAAACTCGTGAGTCCTTAGGATGTCAATGAAACTTGGTATAATTGGTGGTGGACAACTGGCTTGGATGATGAAAGATGCAGCAGATAAGCTGGGAGTAGAATTAATAGTCCAAACTCCTAGTCCCAATGATCCAGCCGTATCTATTGCCCAACATAGCATTTTTGCCGCAGTTGATGATGCCGCTGCCACAGAAATTTTAGCGACAAAGTGTGATATCGTTACCTTTGAAAATGAATTTGTTAACCTTGCGGCTTTATCACTGCTAGAAGAACAGGGTGTTTGTTTTCGTCCTCAACTAGCAGCTTTAGCACCTCTGTTAGATAAATATGAGCAACGGTGCTATTTACGGGATTTAGGTTTACCAGTTCCCCAGTTTTTGGCATTATCAGGGGAAAAAAAGCTAGAATCTCAAATTGAAAATTTGGGTTTTCCTGTGGTTATCAAAGCCAGAAGACATGGATATGATGGTCAAGGAACTTTTATCATTCCCGATTTTGCAACTTTATCAAAAATAGTTAATCAAACTCATAGCCAGTTTTTAGTCGAAGAATTTGTGCCTTTTACCAAAGAACTGGCGATAATTGCCGCCCGTTCTGTAAATGGGGAAATTGTCATCTATCCAGCGGTAGAAACTCTCCAGAAAGAACAGGTTTGTCGGTGGGTAATTGCCCCCGCTCAAATCACCCAAGAGCAAAGTTTGCAAATTGAAGCGATCGCCCATAAACTATTAACTAGCCTCCAATATATAGGAGTCTGTGGCATTGAATTATTTCTCACCGCCGAAGGTAAAATCTTAATTAATGAAATAGCACCACGTACCCATAACTCTGGGCATTTTTCCCTGGACGCTTGTGAAACTTCCCAATTTGAACAACACCTGAGAGCAGTGTGTGGTTTACCATTAGGCAATACTAGATTACATTGTGCTAGTGCCGTGATGGTTAATTTGCTAGGATATGAAAACAGCCATTGTGACTACCAAAAACAACGTCAACAATTAGCAAATATTCCCCAGGCTACTGTTCATTGGTACGGAAAAACAGAAGCTCGTCCAGGAAGGAAACTAGGACATATCACCGTTTTATTAGATCAAGATCATACTAATGGAGTAAAGGACATTATACACAAAATTGAATCTATCTGGTATCCCCAGTAGAAATTTGCCAAAATTTTCCCAAAATAAACACACAAACTATTTTTCAAAGCTATAATGAGTTAGTTGCACTACGACGATTGGTGACTGCCGTCAAGTTTTTTGATCTATGTCTTTAACAACAAGGGAGCTAAACAATTCTCGTGGCAGTATACTGGGCTTGTACCCAGAAACTTTAAATGAGAACCCTCAGTTCCCACCTGGTTTAACCAGGTCATAAACTTAGGTAAAACGGCGTTGTGGTGAACTAAAAAATTTTAGCTCCCCGGTTGATAAAACTGGGGAGCTTTACGATAGATACCTTAAATTTAGAGGTAAAAAGCAAAATACGGAAAGAAAAAGATTTTCCCAATCACCAATGACAACTGACAACTGACCAATGACAACTGACAACTGACCATTTCTTCAAGTCTGTCATGACTAACTGAAGAAATAAGCTACACTCATTTTAGGGGCGAACTAATACAGTTCGTCACAATACTTCTTGGAAGATATCCCTATCGCAGGAAGTGGGTTGAAGCCCACTTTTTTTATTGAATTCTCCCATGACTCATCCTTTAATACCACAAATTATTGATTTGGCGACACCAGTAGCCGCAGAACTAGGATTGGAAGTTGTTAGTATAGTTTTTCATACGAACCAAAACCCCCCAGTCTTGCGAGTAGATATCTTTAATCCTCTACAGGACATTGGCCTGGATGATTGTGAAAGGATGAGCCGTGCCGTTGAAGCCTCATTAGATGCGGCCGATATCATTCCAGACGGTTACATATTGGAAGTATCTAGTCCTGGTATTTCGCGGCAACTGGTAACAGACAGGGAGTTTATTTCCTTCAAAGGATTTCCTGTAGTTATTTCTACTTCCCCACCCTCCGAACAACAGCAAGAGTGGATAGGTCTATTGATTAGCCGGGATGAAACTACAGTTTACCTTAATCAAAAGGGTCGTGTAGTAAAAATTCCCCGTAACCTCATTACCAAAGTCCAAATAGATGAGCGTAGCTAATCAATTTTAGATTTTAGACGTTGGATTAGGGACTGGTAAGTGGTAATTGAGAAGAAGTAATTGGGGAAAAGAACACAATTATTTCTTAACAGTTATCTAATTTTGCTGACTGCTGACTTGACACTCTCCGCTCTAAAGAGATTGTCAATGTATAGTGTTGAGCCGTTAAGCAACATCGGGTGTTTGTACAGGTTAATTACCCTTACCTGTTAAAGACATTGTAACACCATAAGTCACTGAGAGATTTATCCCCTCTCTCGCTTAAAAAACACCCAAACATAAAAACCCAAAAAGGTTTTAGATTTTAAGTCTAGGGTCAGAAACGGTAAGTTCTACCGAGATTGCCTGCCGTGATGAAGCAGGAAGTAAACACTAAGGTTATCGCTGTCCAGATGTGTCTAGACTTTGGTAATTTTGGGTAAGTTTTATAGAACGGTTTTAAGCCTACTTTCTTATAAAATTTTAGGAGACTGCGTATGTCAATGGTGACTTTATCGGGATTAAAAGAGCTAATCGAAAGTATTAGCCAAGAACGAAACTTACCGCGTTTAGCTGTACAAGCAGCTATTAGAGAAGCCTTAATTAAGGGTTACGAACGTTATCGTCGCGCCCAAAATTTAGAACGCAGACAATTTGATGAAGAGTATTTTAATAATTTTGAAGTAGAACTGGATATTGAGGGTGAAGGATTTCGGGTTCTTTCCACCAAAACCATTGTTGAAGCAGTTGCTAACACTGATCATCAAATTTCCTTAGATGAAGTCCAGCAAGTAGCCCCAGAAGCCCAACTGGGAGATTCTGTAGTATTGGATGTCACCCCAGATCAAGGAGAATTTGGGCGCATGGCAGCCATGCAAACGAAACAAGTATTGGCGCAAAAACTGCGAGATCAACAACGCCAAATGGTGCAAGAAGAGTTTCAAGACTTGGAAGGCACGGTTTTACAAGCTAGAGTATTGCGATTTGAACGTCAATCTGTAGTTTTGGCAGTTAGTAGCGGATTTGGACAATCAGAAGTAGAAGCCGAATTACCCAAGCGAGAACAGCTACCCAACGATAATTATCGGGCTAATGCTACCTTTAAGGTATATCTAAAAAAAGTTTCCCAAGGACAGCAACGAGGGCCACAATTGATGGTATCTCGTGCTGATGCAGGTTTGGTAGTTTATTTATTTGCCAACGAAGTCCCAGAAATTGAAGATGAAGTAGTGCGAATTGTGGCTGTAGCGCGAGAAGCTAACCCTCCCTCTCGTTATGTGGGACCCCGCACAAAAATTGCTGTTGATACCCTAGACCGCGATGTAGACCCCGTTGGTGCTTGTATTGGTGCGAGGGGATCACGAATTCAGGTGGTAGTTAATGAATTACGCGGTGAAAAAATTGATGTGATTCGCTGGTCTCCAGATCCAGCTACCTATATTGCCAATGCGTTGAGTCCAGCAAAGGTAGATGAAGTCAGACTCATGGACCCCGAAAGTCGCCAAACTCACGTTTTAGTGGCTGAAGATCAACTGAGTTTAGCTATTGGTAAAGAAGGGCAAAATGTGCGGTTAGCTGCCCGTCTCACTGGTTGGAAAATTGATATTAAAGATCAGGCTAAATATGACGAGGAAGCCGAAAATACTAAATTTGCAGCGGTGAGAGCGCAATATCAATCCCAAAATGATAGGGATGACAGGTCTGACCGAGAAGATGCAATGGCAGAAGAATTAGAATTGGATGAGGATAGATTTGACAATAGCGAGGAAGATTAATTCCCCAAATTTATCTGCAATAATTTGAAAAAGGCAGGGAAGCAGGGAGCAGGGGGAATATTTCTTCCCAATGACAACTAACAACTAACAACTAACAACTAACAACTGACAACTGACAACTGACAACCAACAACTAACAACAGGCACTAAAAAATACATTGTTTAGTATCCCCAAGATATCTAACTTAAATCTGGCAGAAGACTGATGAAACCGAACTATCGGCGTTGTATTAGTTGTCGTCAAGTCAACTTGAAACAAGAGTTTTGGCGGATTGTCCGCGTCTTTCCATCTGGAAAGGTACAATTAGATCAGGGCATGGGGCGTTCTGCCTATATCTGTCCGCAAGAGAGTTGCCTACAAGCAGCTCAGAAGAAAAATAGACTAGGGAGATCGCTGCATGGAGCAGTGCCAGATACAGTGTATCAAACATTGTGGCAACGTCTAAATCACGGCGATCGCCAAGATCGCATTTAATGGTAACAACTAAAATTGCGATAGTCTCTCAAGATATTATGACAAAAGCCGAACTATTCGGTCTCTGATCATAACCTTTAGTATCGTTCAAGTTAATGCCAAAATAGTAAATGGATGTAACCAGCTTTCTCGATCTCCTTTTTTGGACAAGACGCAAGGCATTACTCCCAACAAGTTTTTTTTTGATTGTATTGTGGAAGACTCACAAATCGGCAAAACAAAAAAACCAAAAATGGCGACCTGGTAGCGTCAAATCGCAGTTCTGCATCAACCATCATTCCTGGTGGAGATGTCAGTATTAACCCGAAACATCTCTCTTTCCTAACTGGAGTCACCGGCAATATCACCAAAGGCAACCGAAAAAACAGTGATCAAAGGGTGGAGATGTCACAAACCAGGCAACCATCCGCTAAAACTGTAAATTAAAGGGGAAAGAGTGGATGAACAACGGAAAAGTGAGAATCTATGACTTATCAAAAGAATTGAATTTGGATAATAAAGAGCTACTAGCAATTTGCGACCAGCTCGATATTGCGGTTAAAAGCCATAGCAGTACGATTTCCGAAGCGGAAGCTGAACAAATTCGTAGCGCAGCCGAAAAAGTCGCTGCTACGAATTTAGCCTCGAAAAAGGAACAAAGTACAAATGGCCATAAACCAAATTCATCTCAAAACCGTACCAACGCCCATCACAAACAGCAAATTCTAGAAATTCGCAAACCGAAAATATTGATAAACACTACCACCAACTCAACCAATATCTCAGTTGCTACTGACGCTACTGATGCTAATCCGCCGGCACCTCCAAGGCCTTTTGCGACACCAGTCTCATCTGTGAATATAAAGCCGGCGGCACCAACTCGACCAGTACCCCGGAATCAATCTGAGACTCCACTTAAACCTAATCCTACCCAACCAGAACAGGTATCTAATCCTGAATCGGTTACAGAAAAGGTGAGAGCGGAAAAACCAGAGAAAATATCTACTCCCAGAGCCAAACCAGAGAAACCGCAAAAACCCCAGTTGGTTTCTCCTCCTGCTAGAGTAGATGGCGCAAAAGCGGCAGAAACACTAGTTTTAGGAACATCAGAAAAACCTCTTCTCAAACGCGATCGCTCACAGCCTGTTGAAGAAGATCCTCAGCCAGTGAGAAGTAAGGTTAATAGACCTTCATCTGATCAAGGTTCACCATCTGCACCACCTAGACCTAGTCGGGCTAATTCAGGAGCGCCGACAAGACCAGAACAACGCAGTGGTAGACCATCCATTGGCGGTGATATCCAACGCCCTAGACCTGCCCGTCCCAGTGAACCAGCAGCCATTCCCACGGCGACTCCACCCAGACATAATGCAGGTGGCGCGAAAAAAGAAGGATTGGATGAAATACCAGTAGCACCCGATCTTTTGGATTTAAAACGCCCTACACCCCCTCGTTTGAACAAGGGTGGGAAAAAATGGCAAGAAGAAGAAATCATTGACGAAATCAAAGAAAAAGCGAAGGTTGGACCCAAAGGCAAACGGGTCAAACTAATCGTAGAAGATGATTTAGATGAAGATGATTTAGATGAAGACGGTCTAGAAAATTCCGCAGCCACTCAAGTTAGTCTCTCCATTGCCCGTCCTCCCAAACCCAAAGGGACTCGCTCCGGTATGCCAACTGTAGCGGTTGTGGCTGCTCCTACCGCTAGAGGTAAAAAATCTAGTTCTTCCCGTGACCACAACAATCGTCGGCAAGAAAATGTAGAGCAAAAACCAGATCGTCCAGCCACACTAGATGTTACTGGTCCATTGACAGTCCAGGAGTTGGCTGAGTCCCTCGTAATTGCCGATACAGAGATTGTCAAAATCCTGTTTATGAAGGGCATGGCTGTCAGCATCACCCAAAATCTGGATATTCCGACGATTACCCTAGTCGCCAAAGAACTAGAAGTAGAAGTCCAAATTGTCGAACGAGAAGCTGAAGCCCGGAAAGTCACGGAAATGATTGACGTGGCTGATTTGGCTCACCTCATTCGTCGTCCCCCAGTTGTCACCATCATGGGTCACGTAGACCACGGTAAAACCACTCTCCTCGACTCTATTCGCAAAACCAAAGTTGCGTCTGGGGAAGCGGGCGGTATTACCCAGCATATCGGCGCATATCATGTTGATATCGTCCATGAAGGTAAACCACAGCAGATAGTTTTCCTCGATACTCCTGGTCACGAAGCTTTTACAGCGATGCGTGCTAGAGGAGCTAGGGTGACAGATATTGCCGTGCTAGTCGTAGCTGCTGATGACGGTGTTCGTCCCCAAACCATTGAAGCTATTAGCCACGCTAAAGCTGCAAACGTTCCCATTGTCGTTGCTATCAACAAGATTGATAAAGAAGGCGCACAGCCAGAACGGGTTAAACAGGAACTTACCAATTACGGTCTCACCGCTGAAGATTGGGGTGGTGAAACAATCATGGTTCCCGTTAGTGCCATTAAGGGCGAAAACCTCGACACCCTCCTAGAAATGATTATGTTGGTGTCGGAAGTAGCCGAACTATCCGCTAATCCAGATCGGGTCGCAAAAGGAACAGTCATTGAGGCTCATTTGGATAAGGCGAAAGGTGCAGTTGCTACCTTGCTGATTCAAAACGGTACTCTCCACGTTGGAGATATGCTGGTCGCTGGTTCAGCCTTCGGTAAAGTCCGGGCTATGGTAAGTGACCGAGGCAAGCGTGTAGATGTTGCTAGTCCATCCTTTGCTGTGGAAGTATTGGGTTTAAGTGATGTCCCTGCTGCTGGTGATGATTTCGAGGTCTATGAAAACGAGAAAGAAGCTCGTTCTGTAGCCAGCGATCGCGCCGACAAACAACGTCAATCCCGCTTGTTGCAAGGTCGTGTCACTCTCACTACCCTGTCAGCACAAGCACAAGAAGGCGAGTTAAAAGAACTCAACTTGATCCTCAAGGGCGACGTGCAAGGTTCTGTGGAAGCTATTATCGGCTCTCTCCGCCAAATTCCGCAAAACGAAGTCCAAATTCGGATGCTCTTGGCTACGGCTGGAGAAATCACGGAAACAGACATAGACTTGGCTGCGGCTAGTAACGCCGTCATTATTGGTTTCAACACCACTTATGCCAGTGGCGCTAGACAAGCTGCGGATGAAGCAGGTGTAGATGTCCGAGAATATAACATCATCTACAAACTCTTGGAAGATATCCAAGGTGCTTTGGAAGGTTTACTCGAACCAGAGTTGGTGGAAGAACCCTTGGGACAAACAGAAGTCCGTGCTGTCTTCCCAGTTGGTCGTGGCGCTGTTGCCGGTTGTTATGTTCAATCTGGTAAGCTCGTTCGCAACTGTAAGGTGCGCGTCCGTCGCTATAACAAGGTAGTTTACGAAGGTGTTCTCGATTCCCTCAAACGGATGAAAGAAGATGCCCGTGAAGTTAACGCAGGTTATGAATGTGGTATCGGCATTGATAAGTTCCATGACTGGGTGGAAAATGATATCATTGAATCCTACCAATTGGTAACTAAACGTCGGACTCTGACTATGACTAAGTAGTGACGTGCATCCAGCGTTGAGTGCTGAGTTAATGAGTGTTGAATTGAGACTGTTCCGAGTTCAACACTCAAATAATGTAAACTCAGCACTCCGTTTAAAAGGAGTCAGGAGTCAGGAGTCAGGAGTCAGAAGAAGAATGAAGAAGAAGGAAGGAATGAAAAAGAAGAAGGAAAAAGAAGAAGGAAGAAGTAAAAACCTGTTCTAGTCCGAGTTTTATTATCAATTCATGTCTTACCCCCTTGGGTTGCTATAAATTTTAAAAAAATTCTCTGTTTAATTAAAAACAAGTTGTTTTAGAAATTTCTCGCATAAAATTCCGCATTTAGTGATGAATGAGACAGAATTTTCAGGTGTAAAACCATTATCTTGAAAGAAGATTAAACAAAAATCTTCAATTTTAGGCTTGGGTGAGATTTAGGTCTTCCCCTTGTGTGTGAAATCAATTATCAATCTGAAATCTAAAATCCCAAATTGTCTAATTCTGGAAGTGAAAAATAAGGAATGAGGAATTATGGCTCAATTTCCAACTTCTAGCGATTACGCGCATACTACTGACAGCAAAGTCTCTGTCAACGGTGAGCGTAAAGATCACCAATTATCTGCTAATACTCAATTTTGGCATAACCTAAAATACGTGATTTCTGCTAGTTCCGGTTTTCAAAGATGGCAATTAGAATGTAACGCCAAATTACAAAGTTTACGTCTAGATCAACAAGTACAAATGTATTTACGAGAGACTTTAGAAACTTTAGCTTAACCGACAGAAGCCCCACGTCTGACCCGATAGGGCAGCGGGGGATGAATGGCGCGTGAATTGACGACGGTTTTCCGACCAACGC
>NZ_LJOQ01000074.1:59738-64676 GCF_001672255.1 Anabaena sp. AL09 | reverse complement strand
ATCCTAACTATGCCAATGCCTACTACAACCGGGGACTTGTCCGTGATGATTTAGGAGATAAGCAAGGAGCAATAGAAGATTACAACCAAGCAGCAAAATTATATCAACAACAAGGTAAAAATGAAGATTATCAAGATGCTTTGAATACAATTAGAAAATTACAACAATAATATTTTGTCTGAATCAGGATGTCCAGGATTTAAGGATTAACAGGATGTGATTTTTCCCTCGTTCCCTGGCTCTGCCGGGGAATGCCCACAGGAGGCTCTGCCTCCAGTATATTCGTATTTGAGGCAGAGCCTCAAACTCCCATTCCCAGCCGGAGTCTGGGAACGAGTTCAGGATTAACAGGATGTGATTTTTCCCTCGTTCCCTGGCTCTGCTGGGGAATGCCCACAGGAGGCTCTGCATGACAACAATAATATTTTGTCTGAATCAGGATGTCCAGGATTTAAGGATTAACAGGATGTGATTTTTTGATTGTCTATGAACCATTGAGATTTGAGGATGAAAAATCATCTTCACATTATAAAATGAATTAGATCCCCGACTTCTTAAAGAAGTCGGGGATCTGTCACCTCACGACTAAGATCAATTTATCATTTATGTTTAATTCTGCAAATTTAATTGTTTTACCAAATGTACCAATTCCGGTAAAATCAACTTTTCCATCCCCAGTCGCACAGCATTACTAGAACCAGGAAGAGAAAAAATGATTTTGCTTTGATAAACACCTGCGACAGCACGGGAAGCCATAGCGCGGGAACCAATTTCTTGATAACTTAAAAACCGAAATAATTCCCCAAATCCCGGTAAAGTCTTTTCTAAGAGCTTTTCTAAAGCATCATAAGTGGTATCCCTGGGAGCAATTCCCGTTCCTCCATTAAAAATTACAGCATTGATACGAGTATCTTCGCCCAAGGCTGTCATTTGGGATTGAATTTCTTTAGGCTCATCTTTGATAATCTGATATAATTCCACAGTGTGATCATCAGCTAAAAGTAGTTCTTTAATTAATTGACCACTTTTATCTGTATCTGGGGAACGGGTATCACTGACGGTAATCACTGCACAAATTACAGAAACTTGCTGTATATTGGGGTGTGGTTGAAATTCCATGATAGTGGCAATGACCGATAATTTATCTTCCAAATGCTTCGCCCCTACTGACAACTGTACGGGCGAAGCATTTGGAGAACTATTTTTGGCAATGACTGATAATTTATCTTCCAAATGCTTCGCCCCTACTGACAATTGTACGGGCGAAGCATTTGGAGAACTATTTTTGGCAATGACGGATAATTTATCTTCCAAATGCTTCGCCCCTACTGACCACTGACTAATGACTAATTAAGACTTACTCAATCCTAGTCCATTGTCCTCAGCATAACGATTCATGAAGCGCATAAAACGATCCCACTCATCATTAGAATTCATCACATAAATTGCTTCTAGAGATTCTGGTTTACCGTTGACAAATTTACCCTGAACGTTACGAATAACGATTTCCCCTTCTTCGTCAATCAAATATAAACCAGTAACTTCATCTGTGCCATCTTGCGCCAATATATCAGGATTGGTGAAGATAAATGTTGCCGTACCGCTTTCACCTTTTTTTGCTCTTGTCAACCGAACATCAGGAACTACTGTTTCTTCAATACCTTTAGCAAACTGAATTTTCGCCATGATGAGTCAATTTAAAGTTTTGTGATCATTTTGTAATATTCTCTCATCATAGAGCAATTTCCTAGCAGGCATTTTACCAATGGTAATTAAATCTAGTTCACAATTCCGATTTAAACGCCGTTTATTTACTACAGCGTTGATCATTGTAGTTGGTATATTCATCACTCTGACTAACTATTCTAGCCCCGCTACACCTGTCACTAAAACCAAAAACGTCATTCTGATGATTGGGGACGGTATGGGCTGGGAAATGGCTCGCGCTGGGGCTATGGCTAAAGGATATAATTACACTTCTGGTAAGGGGGAAGGACTGAGTTTTCAAACTCTGGATAATTACGCCCTGGCTACCACCTATGGTACTACCATTGCTCCTGGTAATGGAGTTTTCAGCACGGGTAACTCTGCGTTATCTAACTCTAATCCGATTACAGGTGCTAGTCCGATTCTACCAGGGTTTAAATTCCAACCTCAATTTAATCCCGGAAATACACCGTCTGGAGGAGGTAAAAATCCTCAATCTAATGCGGTAGGTAATTTAGTGGGTTATGATCCTCAGCGTGGGGGAATAAATCCTTGGACACCTGGGAATGATCCTGAATATATCAAGCATAGTTATCCTGATTCTGCCAATACAGCGACTACTTTGTACACAGGAGTCAAAAGCTATAACAATGCTATTTCCGTTGATATATTTGAAAAACCTTTAGAAACCATTCTCAAAACTGCGGCTGATCATGGTAAATCTACGGGGATTGTGACTTCTGTTCCTATTGATCATGCTACACCGGGAGCAGCAGCAGCAAACGTGAATCGTCGCAATAAATATGATGGTGATTATCCGACTTTAGATAATATTCTTCAGCAGGAACTTCGCATATATCAACCAACTGTAATTTTAGGTGGTGGTCATCCTCTCACAGGTGCGAGTAGTCAACCTCTGCCTACGGGTGTAGAACCGCCAACTAAATTTGAATATATCACTAAAACGACCTATGCAGAATTGAGTAAAAACCCCAATCAAAACCGCTATAACTACACATTTTTAGAACGGGGAAAAGATGCGGCTGATAAGTTAGGGACTACTGCGGCTAAATTAGATCCAAATATGGGCGATCGCTTGTTAGGATTATATGGAGCTAGGGGACAAGAGGGAAATCTCCCTGTGAGTACCGCTAATGGTGATTACAGTAATACAGGTTTGAGTATTTTTTCCCTGTTTGGTTCTCAAGGAAAAAACCCCGATACAGTTCGGCCTCTACTTGCTGGAGAAACCGATAAATCTTTTATTGCGAAAGAAATTAATGAGAATCCCACACTTGATGATTTAACCAAAGCAGCTTTAGCAGTTTTAGCTAAGGACAAAGATGGATTTTGGTTAATGGTAGAAGGTGGTGATATTGATTGGGCTGCCCATGATGATAATATAGATAATATGATTGGGACAGTGTTGGATTTTGACAAAGCTGTAAAAACGACAATTGACTGGATTAAAAATAATGGTGGTTGGGAAAATAATCTGTTGATTGTTACTGCTGATCATGATCATTATCTGACTTTAAATCCCAACTTTTCCGAACTGCTGAAAGAAAAAAGTGCAGAAGCTTTAACTGCTGAATCTGATTCCATGAAAGCGGGTCATTTTTGGGGTTCTAATCCTCAGATTAAATATGGTTGGGGAAATCATGGTAATCGTCCAGTTCCTGTTTATTATCAAGGTAAAGGTGCAGAAGTTTTAACTAATTCTGTCGGTAAGGGTTTTCAACTTTATGGTGATGATATTCCTGGTATTGGGGGTTTAGTAGACCAAATTCACATTTATCAGACTCAACGGAAAGCAATAGGGAATAGGGAGTAGGGGGAGTTGGGGGAGTTGGGGGAGTTGGGGAAGTAGGGGGAGTTGGGGGAGTTGGGGGAGTTGGGGGAGTTGGGGGAGTTGGGGGAGTTGGGGAAGTTGGGGAAGTTGGGGAAGTAGGGGAAGTAGGGGAAGTAGGGGGGGAGAAAGAATTTTCCCAATGACCAATGACCAATGACCAATGACCAATGACCAATGACCAATGACCATTCAACCATCAGTTATCCTGTTCTGACTCATCAGCAGATTAAATCAGGGGATCGCTTGCATAATTGTTCACAATTTGTTACAAAAATATAAAGAACTTCTAGAGACTAAAACCTAATGTTCGCCGGACTTACTGGTTTAACAGATACCAAAAGCACCGATTGGGGAGAGCGAATGCTCAATACAGTCGCCAGCCAAACGATTCGCCACCTGTTTACCCAAAGCGAGTCGGTAGAAGTCTTTGTGCGCTGCTATCCCTCCAGCAAACTGTTGCAAGGCAGCATTGATAGCTTTAAAATGAACGGTCGCGGCTTAGTAATTCGCAAAGATTTCGCAGTTGAGGAAATGTCCTTTGAAACCGACGCTGTAGCCATTGACTTCGGCTCGGTTTTAAGTGGCAAACTTACTCTCAAACAACCCACCCAAGCAGTAGCCCAGGTGATTTTATCAGAAGTAGGCATTAATCGAGCTTTTGAGTCGGAATTGGTGAAAAAGCGGCTGCTGAACCTTTCTGAACCCACTTTGATCGAAATATCTGGTGGTGAACCTGTTTCTTTTACTGAAGTTGAAGTCAAGTTATTACCTGAAAATCGCTTGCATTTGGTAGCTAAAGCCGATTTAAACAACGGTGAACTCATACCCCTAAGTATGACCATTGGTGTCGGAATTGAAAGAAGAAGGCGGGTTTCTTTCAAAGAACCTAAGATTGAACTTGAGGGAGTTCCAGAAGCACAAAGAGAAATTTCCCAGACTTTAAGTCTGGCATTGGTAGAAATTTTGGATAATATGGTTGATTTAGATCGCTTTGATTTAGATGGGGTAAAAATGCGACTAAATCGTTTAGAAACAGAAGGTCAAAGATTGATTTTTAGTGGTTACGCGGAAATAGAAAGAATTCCTCACAGTTCTTAACAATTCTGAAAATTGAGAAAAAATTAACGCCGCCTAGTTGACTCTGGGCGGCATTTTAATTTTTATAGGAGTCAGGAGTCAGGAGTCAGGAGTCAGGAGTTCACGAGTTCAGGAGTATGGCTAACGCCACGCTTCGCTATCAGGAGTTCAGGATAAGAAAGAAGAAAGAAGAAAGAAGAAAATTTCTCCCCAACCTCCCCAACCTCCCCTACTTCCCCAACCTCCCCAACCTCCCCAACCTCCCCAACCTCCCCAACCTCCCCAACCTCCCCAACCTCCCC
>NZ_LJOQ01000074.1:58074-59644 GCF_001672255.1 Anabaena sp. AL09 | reverse complement strand
TCCCCAACCTCCCCAACCTCCCCAACCTCCCCAACCTCCCCAACCTCCCCTACCTCCCCAACCTCCCCTACCTCCCCACGCCCACGTATTGGAATCCAGCTTTTACCATTGCTTGGGGGTCAAGGAAATTACGACCATCAATCATAACGGCGTGGTTCATTAATTTTGCCATTTTCCCATAGTCCAAAGTGCTGAACTGTTGCCATTCGGTGACAAGTACCAAAGCATCACAGCCATCTGCTAGTCTTTCCGCGTCGGTTTCTACTAACACACCAGAAAGACCATGACGCATTCCTGTTTGGGAAATAATGGGGTCATAAGCCTTGACTTTAGCTCCCAATCGGTTGAGTTGTTCAATCAAGATTAGTGCCGGTGCGTCCCGTAAATCGTCTGTATCTGGTTTGAAGGTTAAACCGAGTAGTCCCACAGTTTTACCTTTGAGGATTTTTAAAGCCTGTTGGAGTTTTTCTAGGGCGATTAGGCGTTGACGTTCGTTAACACTGACAGCGGCTTTCATGAGTTGGGCTTCATAGCCATAATCATCAGCGGTGTGAATGAGGGCAGAAACATCTTTGGGAAAACATGAACCACCCCAACCAATACCAGCTTGTAAGAACTTGCTACCAATACGGGAATCTAAACCGATGCCTTTTGCTACTTGGGTAACATCCGCACCAACGCGATCGCATATATTAGCAACTTCATTAATAAAACTAATCTTGGTGGCTAAAAAGGCATTAGCGGCATATTTAATCATTTCTGCCGAACTTAAATCTGTTACCAAAACTGGAACAGGAGGCAAAGATTTATCAGCCGCAAATTTGCGTTCGACAATTGGCGCATATAGTTCTTTCATCATGCCAGTGGCTTGTTGACTATTGCCACCTAAGACAATCCGATCAGGGTTAAATGTATCATGAACTGCTGAACCTTCCCGGAGAAACTCTGGATTACTGACGACATCAAAATCATTAGCAATCTTCGATAATTTATCATCACTAGCTGTATCACCAGATACCAGCAATGTTTTTTGACGTTCAGCAATCCCGTCTAAAACAATCATTCTTACCCAGTCACCAGAACCAATGGGGACAGTAGATTTGTTGACAATTACCTTATAGCCACCTTGAAGATTTTCGCCAATGCCACGAGCCACGGCTTCTACATATCGGGTATCACTTTCACCATTGGGTAAAGGAGGAGTTCCCACGGCAATAAACAGGATTTCTCCATGATTAACACCAGCCGCGAGATCACTAGAAAATTGAATATTGCCACTACTAATGGCAGACTGCATAATTTCCGAGAGTCCTGGCTCGAAAATCGGCGACTGCCCAGACTTCATTAATTTTACTTTTTCTTCGTTATTATCTATGCAAATTACATCATGGCCAATATGAGCCAAACAAGCACCTGTTACTAAACCAACATAACCAGTACCAATTACGCAAACACGCATTTTTAAAACCCCGTTTTTTATAGTTGTCAGTAGGGGCGAAGCATTTGGAAGATAAATTATCGGTCATTGCCAAAAATAGTTCTCCAAATGCTTCGCCCGTACAGTTGTCAG
>NZ_LJOQ01000074.1:42020-58063 GCF_001672255.1 Anabaena sp. AL09 | reverse complement strand
GTCAGTTGTCAGTAGGGGCGAAGCATTTGGAAGATAAATTATCGGTCATTGCCAAAAATAGTTCTCCAAATGCTTCGCCCGTACAGTTGTTGGTTGTTGGTTTTGAATTACTAAACCACTACTTTTGAAAACGTTGACGGAAATCTTCGATCATTAATTTTAAACCGTCTTGCAGAGGAATAGTAGGTTCCCAATCTAACAAAGTTTGTGCCTTAGTAATATCGGGACGACGACGACGGGGATCATCAGCAGGTAGGGGTTCAAATTTAATTTGTGCATCTGGGTTAATCAAGTTTTGCACAGCCTGCGCCAGTTCCAAGATAGTGTACTCATCAGGATTACCCAAATTTATGGGTCCGGTATGTTCACCATTCATTAATCGCATTAGTCCATTTACCAAGTCGGAAACATAACAAAAGCTCCGGGTTTGTTGACCTTCACCATAAACAGTTAAAGGCACACCTCGTAATGCTTGCGCGACAAAATTGCTGACTACGCGACCATCATTTTCCAGCATTCTCGGTCCATAAGTATTGAATATTCTGGCGACTCGAATCTCGACTTTATTTTCTCTGTAATAGTCAAATGCTAAGGTTTCGGCCATTCTCTTGCCTTCGTCATAACATGAGCGAATGCCAATGGGATTGACGCTGCCTCGATAATCTTCAGTTTGGGGATGAACTTCTGGATCTCCGTAGACTTCGCTGGTGGAAGCTAATAAAAATCTGGCTTTAACTCGTTTAGCTAACCCCAACATATTGAGTGTGCCAATAACGTTAGTTTTAACTGTTTTAATTGGGTTATACTGATAATGCACTGGAGAAGCCGGACAAGCCAGATGATAAACTTGATCCACTTCTAACCGAATTGGTTCGGTGATATCGTGACGGATCAGTTCAAAATTATGATGATCTAACCATTTGAGGAGATTGTGTTTCTTTCCTGTATAGAAATTATCCAGGCAGATGACTTCATGACCATCATTCATGAGTCGGTCAATTAGATGAGAACCAATAAACCCTGCACCACCCGTCACTAAAATTCTCATATTTTCCCTTTTGCTAACATCTACTTTCCGTATCCGTGTCATGCTTTTTTATATTATCCACATTGATAACAAAAAAGCAGGTTGATTTCTAGAATTTATTGTATGTCTTGTCAGACTAATACTAATTGTTGGCAATTTATTCTCTAATGAATAGGTTACTTATGCAATACCTTGTCCAAATTGGAAAAAGCCTTGATTTGTAGGTTGGATTGAAACATGAAACCCAACATGAGCCTTGGGTTGCGCTGTCGCTTCACCCAACAAAGCAGAAAATGGACAAGGTATTGTTAAGAGAATGTTTTATCAAATCTTAAAGAAAAAAATACAGTTTTAAATCCCTAATTATTTCAGTGGTAATCTCTCCCATCCAAATTGCTAGTATCGTTGGGCATAATTAAAGGTGATTTCTCCCTAATTTCAAGCTGAAATTTTTTTTGACAGGGGGTATAAGCCGTAACGGCTATTTCAGCACAAGATGTCAACGTTTCTCAACCCTGTGGCAAAATTTAGTAGAATCCTTACAAACTTACCATTCCCAGCATGACCTTAACTATTCCTAATCTCCCCAGTCTTTACGAAGCCTTTTCCACAGAAGCCAAATGGCAAAAATTCTGGGAAGACAACCAAGTTTACAAAGCTGACCCCAACCACAAGGGCGAACCTTACTGCGTCGTTATCCCTCCACCTAACGTGACTGGCAGTTTGCACATGGGTCACGCCTTTGAGGGGGCTTTGATTGACACCCTGGTGCGTTACCACCGCATGAAAGGACGGAACACCCTGTGGCTACCGGGAACTGACCACGCCAGCATTGCCGTGCAAACGATTTTAGAAAAGCAACTTAAAGCCGAGGGCAAAACTCGCCATGATTTAGGGCGGGAAAAGTTCCTAGAACGGGCTTGGCAATGGAAAGCGGAATCCGGCGGCACAATTATTAATCAGTTAAAACGCTTAGGGGTGTCCGTAGACTGGACGCGGGAACGCTTTACTTTAGATGAAGGTTTATCAAAATCTGTTTTAGAAGCATTTATTCGCCTCCATGAAGAAGGATTAATTCATCGTAGTAATTATTTAGTCAATTGGTGTCCTGCTTCTGGTTCAGCGGTGTCTGATTTGGAAGTCGAACCCAAAGAGGTAAATGGGAATCTGTGGTATTTCCGTTATCCTCTCAGCGACGGTTCTGGCTTTCTGGAAGTGGCGACAACTCGCCCCGAAACCATGTTAGGTGATACAGGTGTGGCTGTTAACCCCCATGACGACAGATATAAACACCTGATTGGGAAAACCGTGACTTTACCAATTATGAACCGGGAAATCCCGATTATTGGTGATGAATTGGTGGACGCGACTTTTGGGACAGGTTGCGTAAAAGTGACTCCAGCCCATGACCCCAATGATTTTGAAATGGGTAAACGTCATGATTTGCCGTTCATTAATATTATGAACAAGGACGGCACGTTAAATGAAAATGCGGGTGAGTTCCAAGGTCAAGACCGCTTTGTGGCTAGGAAAAATGTAGTAGCCCGTTTAGAAGCTGAGGGCGTTTTAGTCAAAGTTGAGGAATATAAACATACAGTACCTTATAGCGATCGCGGAAAAGTCCCTGTTGAACCTCTGCTTTCTACCCAATGGTTTGTAAAAATCCGCCCTCTGGCTGATAAAACTTTAGATTTCCTCGATACCCAAGATTCACCGGAAATAGTCCCTCAACGTTGGTCTAAAGTTTATCGTGATTGGTTAGTAAATCTACGTGATTGGTGTATTTCTCGCCAGTTGTGGTGGGGGCATCAAATCCCCGCTTGGTATGCTGTCAGCGAAACTGAGGGAGAAATTACCGATTCCACACCTTATTTTGTCGCTCGTAATGAAGAGGAAGCGTTAGAAAAAGCCAAAGTCCAATTTGGGGAAGATGTGAAATTAGTTCAAGACCCCGATGTTTTAGATACTTGGTTTTCTTCGGGACTGTGGCCATTTTCTACTTTAGGTTGGCCTGAAGAAACCGAAGATTTAGCGGCATATTACCCCACAGCAACCCTAGTTACTGGTTTTGATATTATCTTTTTCTGGGTCGCCAGAATGACAATGATGGGAACACATTTTACCGGAAAAATGCCGTTTAAAACTGTGTACATTCATGGTTTGGTGCGAGATGAAAATAATAAGAAAATGTCGAAATCGGCAAATAATGGAATTGATCCTTTATTGTTGATTGCCAAATATGGAACTGATGCTTTACGCTATACCTTAATTAAGGAAGTAGCTGGGGCTGGTCAAGATATTCGTTTAGAATATGACCGTAAAAAAGATGAATCTATCTCTGTCGAAGCTTCTCGCAATTTTGCCAATAAGTTGTGGAATGCTGCCAGATTTGTGATGATGAATTTGGATGGACAAACTCCAGCCCAATTAGGTCAACCAGTTCCCACAGAATTAAGTGATAGATGGATTCTTTCCCGTTTTAACCAAGTTGTTAAACAAACAAATCATGACATTGATAATTATGGTTTAGGGGAAGCAGCAAAAGGACTTTATGAATTTATTTGGGGTGATTTCTGTGATTGGTATATTGAATTAGTTAAATCCAGATTACAGAAAGATGCAGAACCCACATCTCGCAAAGTTACCCAACAAATCATTGCCTACATTTTAGAAGGGATTTTAAAATTACTCCATCCCTTTATGCCTCACATTACTGAGGAAATTTGGCAAACTCTCACTCAACAACCCGCAGAAAATCCTGAACTTTTACCTTTACAAGCATATCCTGAAGCCGATGATAATCTGATTGATTCAGCTTTGGAAACACAGTTTGATTTATTAATTGGCACAATTCGCACAATTCGCAATTTACGGGCAGAAGCAGATATTAAACCAGGGGTAAAAATTACTGCAAATTTGCAAAGTGAAAGCGCAAGTGAAAGATTTATTCTCACTGCGGGACAGACTTATATTCAAGATTTAGCCAAAGTGGAAACTTTAATAATTGTTGATGTTAATCCTGTTGTGATTCCCGAAGAGATTGCAAAAACTGAAGATAATAAATATTGGGGTGGAATCAAGATCATTGCTTTAATAGTTGTTGCCCTTATTAGCTTAAAAGTAGCTATATTTGTGGGAAATACTGCGTTAGATATTCCCTTTTTTGGTACTAGCTTTGAAATAGTTGGTTTGGGTTATGTTAGTTGGTTTATTATCCGCTATTTACTCAAATCTGAAGCAAGAGAAGAGTTATTTGCAAAATACTTTCCACCCAGTGAAACACCAATTGAACCAGAATTACCACCAACCGTACTCCAGGAAAAAGAAAATTCTATTGCTGGTGTTATCGGGACTGTACAGGTAGTAATTCCCTTAAAAGGAGTTGTAGATATTGAAGTCGTTCGTGCGAAACTGGAGAAAAGCTTACAAAAAGCCGAAGCAGAAGCTCAATCTTTAAGTGCGAGATTAAGCAATTCTAAATTTGTGGATAAAGCCCCCGCAGATGTAGTACAGACTACAAGAGAGACTTTAGTAGAAGCACAAAAACAAGCAGAAATTTTACGCATACGTCTGGAGACATTATCGTAGATGGTGATTGGTGATTGGTGATTGGTGATTGGTGATTGGGAAGATTACCTATTACCTATTACCTATTACCTATTACCTATTACCTAAAAATTATGTTATGGCTTGCCCAAGTACATAAAAATGATTTTTTAGATCAATATCAATTACGTTATTAAGTTTATACATCTGCGCCAAACTAATTCTTAACCAACCCCTCCAGTATTAGCTTACAGTTAAGGGAATGTGCTATGCCTAATGTAAAGTGTAGCGATCGCTCTCAGTCAGTATATCACTGTTATGATACTAATTTATTCTAAGCTATATAAGTAATATTTATCACCAACTCTTGATTAAGGTCGTGAGCGATTTTTTGCAAATTGGGTTAATATATGGATAGCCGTTAAATCGCCTAAGTTCTCCTATATTTCCCATAATAAACTTATTAGCAAGTAAATTTAAATTATGTTACCTCTAAACCCCCCTCTCACTAAACAAGATTTTATTAACTCTGGCTGGAAAGAAGTGGTTAATAGCAGCGAGAGAAAAGAATGTCTTAGCTATCACATGACTTTCTGGAATAAGGCAAAGCAAGCAGAAGCAGCAGTCAATATTAGAGAACAGATTGTTTTTGAAATTTTGGCCTTTGTAACCGGTGCTGCAATCAAACCAGAATTAAACGATGAGTTTTTTGGTGAAGTTTTTAGCAACCTCGCGGAAGAATATTTAAACTTTTTAACTAAAATTGCACCTGAAATATCAGATCCAGAACTTCAGGCACGAGTAGCTGATATTCTGTGGGTGAAAAATGGTAACTACCAAATGGCGCAGTTAGCAGTTGAGGCTTATTTAGAATCTGCTAAACAATTAGAAGACCCTCAAAAATGGAGTCACTGTGTTGATAGGATAGAAAGATCGCTTAGGTTAGCACGCAAAATTAATTATAAACCAGAAATTGTTATTGAATATATAGACGAGGTTTTAAATCGCTACCAAGGAGAAGATTCATTATGGCTATCAATAAAGCTCCATGAGCTTTTACAAGATGAAAAAAACATAAATCTTTTGCGGAAAAAACAACTTTTAAATACTGCTAAATATGCTGCTTTAGCTGAGAAAGGGGCAATTTTTCAAGAATCTAGTAAAGAATGGGATAAAGCAAGAAACTACTGGGAAATTAAGGCAGGATGGCATCGCATTGAAAAAAATGTAGAAAAGGCATATACAGCGAGAATGCTTGCTGCTGAAACTTACATTAAGGAAGCTGAAGATTCTTTAACTAAACATCCACTTCCTTACCTAAAAGCATCACGCGATTTACAGAAAGCGTTGGAAGCATTTGAAAGATTAAAAAGCCAAGGTACAGAAGAGGAAAGAGCAGCGATAAACACTAGATTAGAAGAAATTCATAAACGTCTTCTTGAGTATCAGCAAAAGTCATCTAATGAGTTAATAACAATTTCTTCTGAGTTTAATATTAGTGAAGAAGTAGAATTAGCTAGATCACAGGTTAGAGGGAAAGAATTTCCAGAAGCACTATTATCTTTGGCTTCTTTAGCAACTCCACCTAAAGTTTCAGAACTGCGACAAAGCGTAAAAGAAACAGCTAGTTTATCCCATTTTTTCCCAATAGTAAAAATGAATGAGATGGGTAAAGTTGTAGCGCGTCAAATTACTAACTCTGATGACGGGGAAGAAGCAATTAAGTTTGAAATGTATGTAAAAGCTGCTGAATATCAAAAAATTTATGCTCAGGCTTTTATTGAACCAGCTAGATATCAAATCTTTTCGGAACATATAATACAAAAGGAAGAAAACAAAATCAAAGAGACAGACTTACTTCCACGAGTTTCAAATAGCCCTTTTGTACCATCAGGAAGAGAACATTTATTTGCAAAAGGTCTTTATGCTGGATTAATAGGAGATTTTGTTACTTCTACTCATATCTTAATTCCCCAAATTGAAAACTCCGTTCGTTATCTACTCTCTAATAGAGGAGCAATAACTTCGGGAATTGACAACAAAAATAATGGTATTCAAAAAGAGGACAATTTAAATACAACTCTTTTCCCTAGTAAATATCCACAAATTACTTCCATTTTTGATGAAAATACACTTTTTGATCTTCAGGGGTTATTAATAGAGAAATCTGGGTCAAATTTAAGAAATCGCATGGCTCATGGTTTAATTAATGATAATGACTTTTCAAGTCCTATTTTTTCTTACTTATGGTGGGTAACATTACGTCTATGTTTTGGTTTGGAAATATTAACACCTGAAGAAATTGTAGAAGAGTCTAACCCTTTAGTCAAATTTGCTGGTATGTTCAAAGATGATCCATTTTTTGATGAATTTGAAAAAGAAATGACTGCAAATCGGCATAAATTAGATGAAGAAATGGCTGCGGAGGAAGCTTTTGTCGAGGAGAATCATGCAGCGTGAGTATCTATATTCTTGATACTAATATTGTGACTCTTTTACAACATGAAAATAGTCAAATCATTCAACGTGTTAGAGCCGTTGATAGTTCTAACATATTTGTGACAACTATCACGCTTGAAGAACAATTAAAAGGTAGACTAGCTATTATCAATAAATGTAATAGCCATCAAAACCTACAAGGATTAGCATCTGCTCATCGAAATCTAAAACTGACTCAAAATTTATTCTGTAACCTCAATTTATTGGAGTTCAATGAAGCAGCTTGTGAATGTTATAAAAAGTTACGACAGCAAAAAATTAACAGCGGTTCACAAGACTTAAGAATTGCTGCAATAGCTTTAGTTAATCGAGCAATTGTAGTTACTCAAAATTATAAAGACTTTATCAAAGTTCCTGATTTAACTATCGAAGATTGGACTCGATAATAATCTTTGTAAAACTTATTTTCATAAATTAAAACTTCACGCAAAGACACAAATAAAACCTCTCCATGCGTGCCTCTGCGCCTCTGCGTGAACTTAATCCTTAATCAACCCCTCCAACATCACTTGTAAATCCTGCGTCAACTCACTAACACCCTTTCGCAAAGCTTGTTTATTCCCTTGACAATTTTCCCATCTTGTACTCACATTAATCGGTTCACCAACAGAAATCATGGATTGTTTTAAACCTAAACGTGGTCTTCCTGGTAAAGTAGAATCCTGAATGCGAGACAACATATCAAACATTAATAAAAGGGTTTCGGCAAATCTTTCCGGCGTGGGTTTTTCGAGAATATAATTAGCAGTAACCGCCACAAAACTTTCAGCAATTCTCATGTGTTGCATTTTTAAATCGGCTTCTTGGGCTATCCAATCAGCTAGACCACGTTTGAAAGGTGGTAAACTGGGAATATCGGCAATATCATCTCGATAAATATAATTCCAACCAGCATCTTCTAAACGGCGACATCTATCAATAAAATTACCTTGAGACTGAAGATTAAAATACTTTTCCGTAATTTTCAAAGCAGTGTCCATCAAACGGTGTAATCTAGTAATTAACACTTCATTTATAGGAACTTCTGAACTGATAATTTCTGGAAAATCTTGATGATAGAAACGGTGATAAAATTCCTCCATTTCCGAAATTAGATATTCAGCTAAACGCAAAACACGCTGATATAAAATTTCTGGTTGTTCTTTCCCAGTTTGACTAAATTCCGTCATAGGTAAACCGCTATCAGCTTCCAATTTAGATAAAAGCCAATCTATTTTTTGCCAAGGGGGATTAACATAACTATATTTAATGCCAATAGGAATAATAAAAACCTGTTCTTCGCGGTTAGCTTTTTTTAGATCTTCCACACACCAAAAACCTAACTGTGCCACACCAGGTTCTAAGGGACTAACTATACTACTATGTCCATTTGTACCACCTTCAGGAGCGATCGCAATCGGCATTTCTGCATTAGCAAATAATTCCCTGGCCATTTGGATAGCATTTCTATCTACGCGTCTTCCCCTACGAATCGGCACACCACCAAGTCGAGAAAATAACCATCCCAACCAATTTCCCGCCCATAACGTCATTCCCCGTTCATACATAAAATGACTGTGAACAGGGTATTTGAGACTAATTCCTTTTTCTCTTGCCACCTTGGGAACAATCCGTGATAACAGGTATAACATAGATAAAGGATCTTCCACTTCGGGGTGACGAAAAGCAATTAAAAATCTGACCTTACCTGCTTGAAAATCGTGGTATAACTTGGCTAATACTTCCGCATTTTTAGCTTCAACATTAACAATACCCGCAGGTAGCCAAGGTCTAGTTCTCACCCGCAAAATAAAAGGCAAAAACCAAGATACAATTTTAACAATAAAGGGATTATGACGTTGAGGAATAAATTTAAGCGGAGGTTGGGTGGAATGAATAGACTTAGGCAAGTTGTTCTCCTGTGATATGGCGAAAAAAGCTAAAATTGAGAAATCGCTGCTAATTTAATTATCATAATCATAATGAACACACCCGCAGACCAGCGAAAATTTGCCCCCGCAACCCAGCGCAACCGCGAACCGATTCTAGAATTGCTTTTACAAATATTGCCTCAACATGGGACTATTTTAGAAATAGCCAGTGGCACAGGTGAACACGCTACATTTTTCTCCTACCACCTCGCACCTCGACAATGGCTACCTTCCGACCCTAACCCAGAACTGCGTGCTAGTATTAGCGCGTGGACTGAATTTTTTCCCTGTAAAGCCATGCAGCCACCCCTAGATTTAGATGCAAGTTCACCAATTTGGCCTGTGGAAAAAGAGATAATACCACAACCACCTATTTCTGCCATTGTCAATATTAACATGATTCATATTTCCCCTTGGTCAGCCTGTTTAGGACTAATGGCAGGGGCTGGACGGATTCTGCCACCTGGTGGTATACTCTACTTGTATGGTCCCTATAAACAAAATGGAGAACATACCGCACCCAGTAACGCTGATTTTGATGAGTCTTTACAAGCACAGAATCCAGACTGGGGAGTGCGTAATTTAGAAGATGTAGTAAAAGCTGCTGAAGCCCAAAACCTGACATTGCATCAAACTCACCCCATGCCAGCAAATAACCTTTCCTTAGTATTTAAACATGAATTATGTTTCGCGCAAAGACGCTAAGGAGCAAAGACGCAAAGGAATTTATCTGTTTGGTTATGTATAATTAGTGGAGGTTAGCGGACTCGAACCGCTGACATCCTGCTTGCAAAGCAGGCGCTCTACCAACTGAGCTAAACCCCCAAGTCTGTTTTTTATGTAAAAAGGGTCAATTTTACATAACCATCCTATCATAAACTATTATTATTAATTTGACAAGACTATGAACCAAGAAAATCAGACAGTTGTTGCTGCATTATATAAATTTGTGAGTCTACCTGATTGTAATGAACTGCAAGCAGCCTTATTATCCTTTTGTCAGTTACAAGGAATTAAAGGAACTATCTTACTAGCACAGGAAGGAATTAACGGCACAATTGCTGGTTCTCGTCAGCAAATTGACACAGTTTTAGCCTTTCTTCGCAATGACTCGCGGTTTGCAGATTTAGAACATAAAGAATCTTACACAGAAATTCCCCCATTTGAACGGTTAAAAATTAGGTTAAAGCCAGAAATTGTGACTTTGGGATTACCAGAAGTGAACCCTGCGGAAAAAGTAGGAACTTATGTAAAACCTGAAGATTGGAATGATTTAATTTCTAACCCAGAAGTCACAGTCATTGATACCCGCAATGATTATGAAGTCACCATTGGGACTTTTAAAGGTGCAGAAAATCCCCAAACTCAAATATTTCGAGATTTTCCCGAATATGTACAAAAACATCTTGATCCCAAAAAACATCAAAAAGTAGCCATGTTTTGTACTGGAGGAATTCGTTGTGAAAAAGCCTCATCTTATTTACTTTCTCAAGGTTTTGAAGAAGTTTATCACCTCCAAGGAGGCATTCTCAAATATCTAGAAGAAATTCCCCAAACAGAAAGTTTATGGGAAGGAGAATGTTTTATTTTTGATGAAAGAATCACAGTTAGTCATAACTTAGAAACAGGAAATCAGGAATTATGCTTTTGTTGTGGATATCCCATTTCCGAAACAGATAAAACCTCCCCAGAATATGAAAAAAATATTTCCTGTCCTCACTGTTTCCATACCTTAACACCCGAAAAAAGAAAGCGACTACAGCAAAAATGGAAACATTACCAATCAATAAATTCAACCAATACTTAAACTTCAGATTTCTTTCTTCCTTTGCGTCTTTGCTCCTTTGCCCCTTTGCGCGAAACAAAATTTAGAAAAAACCCTAATATCCAAAAGTGATCATTACAATATATTAATACAGAACTCCTTGGAGAACGATTTGTGGTAGCTAATCCCCCGCGCACTCAAACCAGCACATTGAGCAACTTTACACAAAGACACATTGGACCAAACCCTGATGATGTCAAGCAAATGCTTGATATATTAGGTCTTTCCAACCTTGATGACCTAATTGATAAAACAGTACCACAGGCAATTCGTTTTCATCAAACCCTAAATCTACCAGCAGCGCAAAGCGAATATGCAGCACTGGCGAAATTAAAGCAAATAGCGGATAAAAATCAAGTTTATCGCTCATTTATCGGCATGGGATATTATGACTGTATTACCCCTACCGTCATTCAACGCAACATCTTAGAAAATCCCGGTTGGTATACAGCATACACCCCTTATCAGCCAGAAATTGCCCAAGGACGTTTGGGAGCGTTGTTAAATTTCCAAACCATGATTATTGACTTAACGGGTTTAGAAATTGCTAACGCTTCTTTACTTGATGAAGGGACAGCAGCCGCAGAGGCTATGAGTATGAGTTATGGTGTCTGCAAAAACAAATCCCATAACTATTTTGTGTCTAGTGAATGTCATCCTCAAACCATTGATGTATTGCAAACACGCGCAAAACCTTTAGGGATCAATATCATTATCGGTGATCATCAAACCTTTGATTTTTCCGAAACTATCTTTGGTGCGATTCTGCAATATCCCGCAACCGACGGGACAATTTACGATTACTGCGATTTTATCACAAAGTCTCATGCTCAGGGTGCATTGGTGACTGTAGCCGCAGATCCTTTGAGCTTATTATTACTTACATCTCCCGGTGAATTAGGGGCTGATATTGCCGTAGGCAGTACCCAACGCTTCGGAATTCCTTTGGGATTTGGGGGACCACACGCTGCTTATTTTGCCACGAAGGAAGAGTATAAACGGCTTGTTCCAGGGCGCATTGTGGGGGTATCAAAAGATGTGAATGGTAAACCTGCCTTACGTTTGGCGTTGCAAACCCGTGAACAGCACATCCGCAGAGATAAAGCCACCAGTAATATCTGCACAGCCCAGGTTTTATTGGCAGTGATGGCGAGTATGTATGCAGTTTATCATGGACCGGACGGACTGAGAGCGATCGCCCAAAATATCCATGAACTTACCGCAACTTTAGCCGCAGGATTGAAAAAGTTAGATTATAAAATCAGTTCTGAAAACTTCTTTGATACCTTGCGGGTAGAATTAGGAAATACCAAATTAGAAGCAATTCTCGACGCTGCGAATGAGAGAAATATCAACTTGAGAATTTTTGATAATTCCACTGTGGGTATTTCCTTAGATGAAACTACCACAGAAACAGATTTAATTGACCTTTGGCAAATTTTCGCATTGAAAGATCAATTACCTTTTACTGTGAAAGAATTACCAATTTCTCATTCTCAATTATCACGGACAAGTAAATATCTCACCCATCCAGTTTTTAACCGTTACCATTCAGAAACGGAATTATTACGTTATTTACATCAACTAGAAAGCAAGGATTTATCATTAACAACTTCAATGATTCCCTTGGGATCTTGTACCATGAAGTTAAACGCAACTTCGGAAATGATTCCGGTAACTTGGGCGGAATTTGGGAAAATCCATCCTTTTGCGCCAATTTCTCAAACTAGAGGTTATCAAATCCTGTTCCAACAACTAGAAGCATGGTTAGGAGAAATCACAGGTTTTGCGGGAATTTCCTTACAACCAAATGCAGGTTCTCAAGGTGAATATGCGGGACTTTTGGTAATTCATGAATATCATCAAAGTCGCGGAGAAGGACACAGAAATATTTGTTTAATTCCGCAATCTGCACATGGTACAAATCCCGCGAGTGCGGTAATGTGTGGAATGAAAGTTGTCGGAGTTGCTTGTGATGATCATGGTAATATTGATGTTGAAGATCTAAAAGCCAAAGCTGAAAAACATAGTCAGGAATTATCAGCTTTAATGGTGACATATCCATCAACTCATGGGGTATTTGAAGAAGCAATTCAAGAAATTTGTGCGGTAATTCATAGTCACGGTGGACAAGTTTACATGGACGGTGCTAATATGAATGCCCAAGTAGGTATTTGTCGTCCTGGTGATATTGGTGCAGATGTCTGTCATTTGAATTTACACAAAACCTTCTGTATTCCTCATGGTGGTGGTGGTCCCGGTATGGGTCCCATTGGTGTCGCTTCCCACCTTGTCCCCTTTTTACCCGGACATTCTGTGGTGAGAATGGGTGGTGATTTGGGTGCTGTTTCTGCTGCACCTTGGGGTAGTGCAAGTATTTTGGTGATTTCTTGGATGTATATTATCATGATGGGTGCAGATGGGTTGACGGAAGCAACCAAAATTGCCATTTTGAATGCTAATTACATGGCTAAGAAATTGGAATCATATTATCCGGTTTTGTATCAGGGAAAAAATGGTTTAGTGGCACATGAATGTATTTTAGATTTGCGAAGTTTGAAGAAATCAGCGCAGATTGAAATTGATGATGTTGCGAAGCGGTTAATGGATTATGGTTTTCATGCACCTACTGTTTCTTGGCCTGTTGCTGGGACAATTATGGTAGAACCAACGGAAAGTGAATCTAAACAGGAATTAGATAGATTTTGTGATGCTTTGATTGCGATTCGTGAGGAAGTTGCGGCAATTGAATCTGGTAAAATGGACATTCACGATAATCTTTTGAAAAATGCCCCTCACACTGCGGAAAGTTTGATTATTGGTGAGTGGAAACATCCTTATTCCCGTGAACAAGCTGCTTATCCTGCACCTTGGAATAAGGAATATAAGTTCTGGCCAAGTGTGGGGAGAATTGACGCAGCTTTTGGGGATAGGAATTTTGTTTGTTCTTGTTTACCGATGGAGGCTTATAGTTAATTAATTGTAGGGTGCGTTACATTTCATTAACGCACCATTTTGATTTTTTGATTGAAATGGTGCGTTACGCTGATGGTAATGCTACGGACTGCCTGCATTTATGTTAAAATGAAATGAGCAAGTTAATAAATGGTTATATTAACAATAATGACAGATCCAGAACAAAAGCTGAATGAATTATTGCAGGAAATTAAGCAGGTGTTGAATGTTGCTAATGCTACACTTGCTAAACAACAAGAGATTAGTGAGGCTGAATTCTATGAGCAGTTTGCAAGTATTGTTGAAAGAGAAACAGCTGAGGAATTGTGGAAATCAAAAGGATGGGAGACAAAGCGTGTATTGAGAGAGATTATTTTTGTGCTAATGGAATATCCTGAATTACGCCAAAAAATTGAAGATAAAGGATTCACTTTAGGAGAGATTATCAAATTAACTTCAGTTAATCTCCTTCCAAATGCTGAAAATGCAGTCATTGACATTCGCAAACTTCGTGATTACTCACTTAATTTAGCTCATCCTAAAGGTAAAGATAAAGCTCGTCTCTTTTTGTCAATTTTGGGTATGACTGCTGGAAATGCTGAGGAATTACGCCAGATAATTTTGGAAGAAGTCAAAACCCAAGAAGTTAGTTTGAATAGGCGTGATAAATTTGGACAACGCTACACAATAGACTTTACTCTGGAATGGCAAAATAAAAGTGCAACTATTCGTACAGGTTGGATTATTGAACCTGATTCTGATATTCCAAGATTAACGTCCTGCTATCCTGTAGTATAAAAATACCTGGAGGTTACAGAAAATGAGTAAAAGTATACCCAAATTACTAGACGTAATAGCACTTACCGTTGATATACCTGAATATAACTTATCATGCGGTCAAGTAGGTACAATAGTCGAATTATTAGCCGATGGTTCTGCATTTGAAGTAGAATTTAGCGATAGTAATGGACAAACATACGAATCTGTTGGGTTGCGTCCAGAGCAAATTATGGTTTTACATTTTGATCCAACATCACCTAACTTTGTGCCGGAAATGGTTACAGTATAAGTAACTGTAGCAAACGTAGGTTGGTTTCACTCAAGAAAAACCAACACCTTATAATAAGCTCTGTTGACTTTTGCGGTTGCTCTAACCAACCTACAAAACTTTACCAATAAGAAAATAAAATGAACATTCTTGAAATATTACCTAGTTACGACAAAGTAGAGATTTATCCAGAATATCGTACTTACACAAAAGAAAGTCCTTATTCAGATAATGACTATGACTATGAATATGATTTATATATAATTTACTTTGAGAAATTCGTAATTTTGAGAGATTATGGTCGTGCAAGCTTTCAAGAAAAACCAGTCGTTATACCTCGTGTATTTTTTGATAAGGTTCATCCCTTAGAGGACAGACTAGCAAAAGCTAAACGGTTTCTAGAATTCAAAATAAACAATTCTCATGAACAAGATTTAGTCAAGAGGGGTAATTGGAATATTGAAAATATAAATAACAACCAGAATAGCGAGCAGTTGAGAAAATTTTTAAATTTAGCTTTGGGTCAAGATGATCATCAGTCCCAATCATACAGTAATGATAAAAGAGAGAGTATATCAACATTAATGGAGATGCTCACAACTCTCAATAAATTTTTTACAGTTTTCCCCTGCTCAGAACCTAAACAAAAGATAATTGATTTGGGAAGGTATTTTCAAGAAAAGTATTTTCAACAAGAAGATAGTTATATTAAGGAATTAAAAAATGAGGAGATAGTTTTAACTCCTAAAGAATTTGAAGAAGTATATCAGGATTTTCTGAATAGGATAAATCATAGTGATGATGGCAATAAGAAGGATTATGAATATAGTAATGATGATGACGATGCGGAGTTTGGATATCTAGCAGGACTAGTTGCTGATGGGGAATTAAACCCTAATGACCCGCGCTGGCCTTTTTGACTACAACAACTTTAATGCGATCGCTCATCTTCTAGCTTAGATTAAGGAACGCAACCCAACATAATTAAAATATCTGAGTTCATATTTTTTGTCAGAATCAGGATGTCCAGGATTTTAGGATTTACAGGATTGTGATTTGTAAGTTGTTGGTGGGATGCTGAAATTGTAATTGTCTGAATCAGGATGTCCAGGATTTTAGGATGTACAGGATTGTTATTGATGAATTGTCTGTGAAGATTTGAAGATTATAAAATCCAGTTACAGTAATAGTCAAGAATTAACAGCGGATAATTTAACTGATAACTTATCTATT